>NYZD01000186.1 GCA_002685935.1 Planctomycetaceae bacterium
GTGGCGGGGCGGGAGGTGGTGACGTGCGTGATGGAGCCGGGGGACGTGTTGCTGTTTCACGATCTGACGGCGCACCGATCGGTAGACAACACGTCGGACCGGATCCGGTGGAGCATTGACATTCGCTACTGCTCGGCGACGGCGACGAAGCTGGTCGAGAAGTCGGGGAGGGGGTATTACGCGTTCAGCGGGGCGGATGCGACGCGGGTGGGATCGTACGAAGACTGGGCGGGGCAGTACGATTATGATGGCGAGTTTTGAGAGGTGTGGCGCGGACGGCGCGGCACGCGGACCGTTCAACAACCCATTGAAGGAAGTTTGCGATGAACCGTGGTGAAATCCGACTGAGTAATGAGACGCTGACGGTGCTGGAGCCTTACCTTGTGACGCGGGGGGTGCCGCTGCCGCCGGGCGCGGTGAGTGAGGAAGGCGGGGTTTGCGTGACCGACGCTGCGGGCGGGGTGCTGCCGAGTGCGGGGAGGGTTCTGCAGAGGCGGCCGGACGGGAGCATCGAGTGGCTGTTGATGGACATCCTGGTGGATCTGGCGGGCCAGGAAGCGAAATCGATTTTCGTTGAGACACACGCGGGTAAGACGGCGGCGGTCGCGCATCCGGTGACGGTTGCGGATGATGGTGAGCAGGTGACGTTGTCGAACGGGATCAGTGAAGTGGTGGTGTCGCGGGCGAGGGGATCGCTGATTCGGCGGATGACGGTGCACGGGCGGACGTTTGTGGATGACGGCGGCGTGGTCGATCTGCTGGTGGCGGACGGCGGGGGCAAGAAGCATCGAGCAAGTCTGAGCGGCGGGTATGCGGTGACGGTGACCCATGCAAACGCGCTTCGGGCGGAGATCAAGGTCGAGGGCAAGCACGCAGCGCGGGACGGGACAACGTTCATGGATTTCGCGTTGCGATTCACGCTGAGCGCGGACAATCCGGATGTCAAGATGGAGCACACGTTTTACTGTCGTGAGGATCGTGACGGGATCATCCCGATCAAGTCGATGCGCTTGATCATGCCCACGACGATGGACGGCGGAGCGAGGAAGCTGGTGCGGCAGACGAGCCGGGGCCACGACACGGTGAGCCGCAACCACGAGATCGCGGAAAACGTGGAGATTGTCGCGAGCAGCGCGGGGGATATTGACAATTATGCGGCGGGGTTCACGGGGGTGACGGCGAATCATCCTTGCGCGGGGGGCAGCGTGTTCATTCGTGACGTGGCGAGTTTCAAGGAGGACTGGTCGGAGTATCCGTTTCACATGCGGCCGGGTCAGGAGACGGGGTTCCGCGCGGACCTGTCGACGGGGGGTGTGCGCGCGGTGTGGCCGGTGGTGGGCTGGCGGGATGAGGGGGGGACGATCGTGACGGCGTTCGAGCATTTTCGTCAGTTGCATCCGAAGTCGATCGAGATTGATGAGCAGGTGATCACGTATTCGATCTGGCCGGAGTGGTCGTTTCCGATGGAGGTGGTGCAGGGCGTGAGCAAGAGCCACATCATGTGGATCACGGGTGAGCGTCGGGCGATGAATGTGGATGAGGTGACGGAAGTGCTGGGGCGGTGGGAGTATGGGTACGTGGAGCCGGTGGACATTTCGTTCGATCCGGAATGGCCGGCGTATTGCGAGGTGCTGGACTGTCAGCACTTTTTGAAGTTCCAGCCGATGAAGTATCCGGTGTTGGAGAATCTGCTCGAGCCGACACCCGGGGCGGGGAACCCGGCGCGGCACACGTACGACCGTCAGTCGGCGATCGGGATGTTTCATTTCGGATGCATCGTGAACCCGGCCAACATGTCGGGACTGAACAATGAGGATGACTGCCTCGTGCATGCGCCGCTGATACATTATTTGCGGACGGGTCATACGTATGCGTGGGATTACGGGAAGGAGGCGGCGCGGCATTACATGGAGGTGGATTTTTGTGAGTGGAGCACGGAAGCGCGGCAGAGGGGGGGGCTGATTCCGCATTGCGGTCAGCACTTTATGGGTTGCGTGTATCCGAGCCATCAGTGGTCGGAAGGGATATTGGCTTACTACTACATGACGGGCGACGAGCGGGCGCGGAATGTGGTGATCAAAGTTGGTGACAACAATGTGTGGTGGGCGTACAACATGCTGGACGCGATGGCGGACGGGCGTGAGGCGGGGATGCCGCTGATCAATCTGGCGTTGGCGTATCGGCTGACGCGGGATGAGAAGTACATCAAGGCAGCAAAGCACATCATCGATGGATTCTTTGTCGCGATGGAGGAGCGTTACGGGGAGTTCAAGTATGCGTCGCCGCAGGCGTCGCGAGCGCATCCGCAGAAGTTGATCACGGGTTACGGGGACTGGTCGAGTTTCGCGGGGATGTTCCGGCTGTGGGAACTGACGGGGGATGAGGAATTTAGGACGGTGGGCGTGCGGCTGTTGGATCGGGCGATTCAACCGGGCACGTTCACGTTGAACGACACGCGGGGGATGGACTTTTTCTCGGCGTGGGCGCTGGGGGTGATGACGGGTGACATGGACGATGCGGTGGAGCGGGTGGCGGTGGCGGCGCCGATGCTGCTGCGGCGGGGCGGGCATCCGCTAAGGCGATTGCATTTTTTGAAGGAGATGGACGAGCGGGGGATGATCGACGATGCGAACGTGGGCGATCGGATGGGGCCTCAGGAAGTGCAGAATGCGCAGGGCTGGAGTTGAGGGAGGTGGGGGTTGCGGCGGGGATTGGGTTGGCGGCGTGTGGGGGGAAGTGTGCGCGGTCAGCGTGTGACGCCGCTGAGGTTGAGGCCGACGACACCGAGGATCACGAGGGCGAAGGAGATGATCTTGATGAGGTTGAGTTGATCGCCGAAGAAGATGATGCCGATGAGGGCGAGCATTGCGATGCCGACGGCGGACCAGGTGGCGTAGAGGGCGCCGAGGTCGAAGTGTTTCATGGTGACGGCGAGGCACAGGAAGCAGGCGGCGTAGCAGAGGACGACGCCGGCGAGATAGGCGTAGGCGTATTTGGGACCGGTGGTCCAGAGCTTGAGCATTGAGGTGCCGAGGATTTCAGCGGCGATGGAGGAGGCGAGCCAGAGCCATTTCATTGGGGTGTCCTGATGGGGGGGAACGTTGTGATGGTCGGGACCGCACGTTTCCACGTGCGGGTATTTTGAAACGAATGCGGATCTATGCAAAGGGCGGGTTATGCGGGGACGGCGAGGGGGGCGGGTTGCTCGTCGCGGATGACGCGGTGGAGCATGGGGATGAGTTCCTGATCGATGACCTGATCCCATCCCATGCGGCCGACGAGTTGCTGGCCGGAGGTGATGAGTTTGCGTCGGGCGTCGTCGGTGCGGGGGATGCGGGACATGAGGGTGTGGGCGATCTCGGCGGCGACGCGGGATTCGACGTCGTCGCGATGGGATTGGGAGAGGTCGAGGATTTCCTGCTCGCCGAGGTGATGGTCGAGGGCGGTGTAGTCGGCGACGACGACGTTGTCGACGGGTTGGCCGTTGGTGACGTGGTCGACGAAACCGGCGCAGCCGCAGACGGCGGAGATGACGCAGACGGCGCCGGCGCCGAGGGGTTCGAGGGGACTGATGCCGAAGGGTTCGTAGGTGGCCATGCCGAATTCGACGTCGGTGGCGCGACGGAGATCGGCGATGTCCATGTCGGCGGGGAGTTGATTGCCGATCAACTCGGGGGACCAGCCGAACTGGTTGACGAGGATGACCTGGAGGCGATCGTGGTTGGCGTTGAAGGCTTCGATCATGTGGTTGAAGTCGATTTCGGGGCCGACGAGATCGGGGTAGCCTACGTGGTGATGCCGGGGCCAATCGTACTCGGCTTCCATGGCCTGAATGGCGTGTGGTCGACGGACGCCGCCGGCGCTGGTGAGAATGATGAGGACGCCGCGCGTGCCGTCGGCGGCGAACTGTTCGTTGAGGTGATGGCAGACGGCCAGGTCGCGCCAGATGCCTTTGGAGATGACGGGTCGGGTGACGTGGGTGAGCAGGACGTCGGGCCGCCAATTGACGAGGCGCTCGCAGTAATCCTGGAGCATGGTGCGGGAGTGGCGTTGGTCTTCGAAGGCGACTTTCATCGCGGGCACGCCGTTGTAGACCAGATCGATGTGGTGATGGTCGAACTGCCGGCCGAGGAAGTGGATTTCTTCGGCGGTGTGGTCGCCGACGGCGATGACACCATCGCAGACGTGAGCGCGGCTGATGAGCTGATGGCGAAAGTGGAAGGAAAGGTCGCCGAAGACGTCTTCGACGTATCGGCCGTGGGTCCGGGCTTCGCGCACGGCGTTGTAGAAGGTGAGGTCGTGGCCGGGGTGGTTTTCGACGAGGTGGCGGGCGGTGGCGCATTCGTGGCCGTGAAAGATGGTTCGGAATTCGTTGGCGCCGTCGAGTTCGGCCTTGAGTGCGGCGGGCATGCCCATGAACTCGTGGGAGAACATGACGCAGGGCAATTCGTCTTCATCGAGGAGGGCGACGAGGGAGTAGAAGGCGGGCTCGGCGAGTCGGACGTATTCCTCATAGCCCCATTCGTGTTCGTAGCGGGAAGAATCGATGCCGAAGGTTTCCCAGAGGCGCAGCTTGAACATGGCGAGGCGATCGGGATTGGTTCTGAAGACATCGAGGAGGAGGACTTCGGCGGTGCCGCGTCGGGTGTCGCCGGGGATTTCGAAGTTTCGGATGCCATAGGTGATGGCGACGTCGAAGGCGTATTCGATGGGACGGAGTTTGACGCCGTGTCCGACTTCGTCGATGCCGTCGACGGTGGAGTAGAGGATTTCGCCGTCGGGTCCGAGGCGGCCGCGGGGATCTCCGGCGACGTGCATGTTGGCGGGTCCGACGAGGATGGTGCGCTGGACGTGTTGCTGGTAGATGGGGGAGGTGATGAACCCTTCGAGGACGGAGCCGATGCCGCCGATTTTTTCGACGGCTTCGTGGGTGATGTGGGCGAGGGTGAGTTGGTTCATGGGGGTCACTTTGAAAAGCGGGTGACGGGTCGGGAGGCACGTGCGGCGCACGTTGACATCAATTTCATTGTATCGACTTGCGGCGCGCGATTCCGTGAGGCCGATTCGAGGGGGGGCGCGGCGCGGGGATCATCCGGGGGGCAGGGAGCGGGGATCGATAGCGCCGCCGGTGTCGCCGTCGGAATCGCCGGTATCGGCGGCGGCTCGGCGTTTGCGTGAGGTCGGGGCCTGGCCGGAGACGCGTTCGCCGCGGGGCATGGCGATGACGCCGGTGCGGGCGAGTTCGACGATGCCGTGGGGACGGACGAGATCGATGAAGGCTTCGATTTTGTCTTCGGTGCCGGACAGTTCGACCATGAGTGCTTCGGTGGCGACATCGACGACGCGTGCGCGGAAGAGGTCGGCGATTTCGATGACGGCGCTGCGGTTGGTCGGCGGGGCGTTGACGCGGACGAGCATGAGGTCGCGTTCAACGACGTCGGCTTCGGAGTAGTCGACGACCTGGACGACCTCGACGAGTTTGGCGAGTTGCTTGCGGATCTGTTCGATGGTGGGCAGGTCGCCGTTGGCGACGATGGTCATGCGGCTGAGATCGGGCTTTTCGGTTCGACCGACGACGAGGGAATCGATGTTGAACCCGCGTGCGGCGAACATGCCGGCGACGCGGGCGAGGACGCCGGGCTCGTTGACGACGAGGGCGGCGATGACGTGTCGGTATGAGGCGTCGTTTTCATCCATGGGGGAAGGGACCTTGTTTATCCGGCATGGTTCGGGTTGTGCGTCAGCCTGCGGGGGCGGGGCGAGGCGAAAGCCATGATAGGGGGTTCATCGGTCGTCGGCGGAATCTAGTGAGTCGGGGGGCGGGACGGAATCGGTTGAGGATTCGGCGGTCGAGGTCGGGGTGGTTTCGGGTTCGACTTTTTCCTCGGCGGAGCCGGCGACATCGTCGGGGTCGGGCGCGTCGAAGTGGATCTCGGCGACGTCGGTGCCGTCGCAATGCTGTCGGAGCAGGAGGTAGATGGTGCTGGCGGCGGAGGCGAAGAAGCTGACGGCGTAGGCGGCGATGAGCAGGAGGAACAGTTGCATCCAGACGAAGACGAAGATGGCGGCGAGATAGGCGGTGCCTTCGAGTTCGGCATCGTCGGGGTGGAGGAGGAGGTCGCCAAATTTGCGCTCGCCGAGCATGAGGTCGACGTCGGCGGCGCCGAGTGCGACGGCGGCCTGGGCCATGTAGCTGACGAGATGCATGAACAGTCCGACGAACATGTAGGTCGCGGCGCCGTAGACCATGGCGACGAGGACGTACCAGGCGAGGCGCCAGGGGCGTGCGAAGACGTAGCTGAAACTTCGGCTGACGGCATCGAACGATTCGGAGCCTTCGGCGCTGAGGGCGGGGTACATGAGGGGGAGTCCGGCGGCCCACCCGACGAGGAGCAGGGCCATGATGAAGCCGCCGATGAGGGCGAAGACGTAGGCGATGCCGCCGAGGATGTTGATGCCGGGGATGTTGAAGACGATCCAGCCGGCGAGGGCCATGAGGGCGCCGATGACGATGATGATGATGAGGGGGATGAGGGGGGCGAGGACGTAATGGATCCAACGGCGTTTGACGTAGACGAGGGCGTGTCCGGCGCCGACGGGTTCGCCGTCGGCGGCTTCGACGGTGGCCATGCGGTGGATGGCGCCGCCGAAGATGGACCAGATGAGGACGAAGATGATGAGGTAGGTGATGAGGAATCCGGGGTGGGCATGCCAGAGCCAGAGGGGGAGGGTGAGCAATTCTTCGAGGGGAGCGAGGATCTGATTGATGTCGTCGAACCAGGTGCTGGGATTGATGGAGGCGAGGGCCATGCGCTTGATGGCGCTGAGTTTGATATCGAGTGCGGCTTTGAACACGCCGCGGGGTTTGATCTCGCGTAGTTCATTGTCGATGGTGGCGTAGCGTGTCTTGATCTCCCGGATCGCGGCGTCGCGGGCTTCAGAGTCGTCGGCGTGATCTTCTCGGGCGGCGGCGAACTGATCAGACTTGATTCGACGGACGAGTCCCTCGGCTTTGTCGTGAAGTTCGACGATGTCCGACGTTTCGTCGGTCTTCGTTGAGTCGTCGAATATCTCGATGCGTTCCTTGAGCTCCTGTTCGGTGTCTGCTGTGGTTGTGTCGAGGAACTGGTCGAAGCCCCTGGTGCCATGGAGGTAGAACTGGTGGAACTCGCCGCCGAGGACTTGAGGCCCCCAGAGGCCGTCGAGGAGGAGGCCGCCGAGGAAGACGAGGAGAACGAGGATGAGCGCGAGGAAGAGCTTGCCGGGCTGGATGGCCATGCGGAAGCATCGGAAGAGTCGGGTGAAGAGCCAACGGCTGGTGGGTTGTTGGTCATCCGGGAGTTGGGTGTTCATGATCGGTCCCCGTGCGTGGTTTGATCACAACGAAGGATGGACGGTCGAAGCGACGGGTCGCGGACGCGGTGTCGCGACCGGGGTGAATGATAAATGCAACGGGCGGGAACCGCCATTGTTGGGGAGCGAGAGCGGGTGGTCGGTTACACTAAAGGTGCGGTGGATGATCTGAACACACACAAGCTGACGTGGGCGGCGCTGCTGGGGCGTTGGATCGAGTTCGCCCAGTCGGCGTTGGCATTGCCGGGGGACGCGGAGGGGCAGTCGTGGCGGGCATCGGTGCCGGCGATTATTGGGTTGCAGGCGTTGTGCATGGCGCTAAAGGAGGTGGATGAGTTGCCGGCGGATGAGCGGGCGCTGGGGGTGGACCGGGCGCGGATTCTGCTGGATCGGCATACGGCGGGGCTGCGGGAGGCGTTTGGTCCGGGGGAGCTGCCGGCGATGCTGGAGGAGCTGGTGTCGGATGCGCGGGGAGCGATTGAGGCGGCGGAGGGGATGGGCGGGTGATTGGGCGCGGGCGGGCGAGCGGGGAGGGGGACGCGGCGGTGATGGATTGTGTTCGAGGATTAACGGTCGTGCTCACCTGCCTGATTCTATCAGGTCAGGTGGAGGACGCGGTTAAGCCCACCCTAGCGATTGCGCGAAGCGGACCCCAAACCGGGCGCCGAAAAAGAGCCCCGACAAGACAATCGGAACGTATAGCACCGCACTCAGCACGGAAACAAAATCCACACCCAGTTCACTCGCAAACAGGTCCGATGCACTCCCGAAGATGACCAACATGACCAACGCCGCGACGTTGGTCGCCAGAAATCCGAGACACGAACCGCATATACCGAATATCAACCGCACCCCATTCGCACGTGTGCTGCGCGAGCACAACATGATGACCCCAATGAGCATGCATGCCAGGAAGAGGATCGCGCTGAAACCCACAATGATGAAGACCATGATTGGCTTAACGGTGCGGCTGAGGCGCGCCGTCAGGCGTCGCCTCCAGCCGTCTTGTTCGGCTCTCGGTCCCGGCCCGAATGCCCACGGCGGCCCGGCTCTACTTCCTGGCGGCGAGGGGGCGGCTGATCAGCATTCTCAGTCCCGACCTGGCGCCAACGATTCGCCTCGCCATGATGTCCTCCTCGGTGAAGCGGGCGAGGAGCACCTCGCCCTCGGTAGCACGATTGTGGTCGTATGAGATGTAGATCGTCCCATCCGGTGCCTCGACTCCGTCCGGATACGATATGCCGTCACGCTCGTCGAGGATGAGGCCACCGTCCCATGTCCTGCCATCGTCCTGTGAAAGCCAGGCGCTCAGCTTTGTGCGTCCCCGGTGTGCGTCCATGGCGTCCCCGTGCTTCACGAATAACAGGCGTCCGGAAGCCAAGCGGCGGATGAAGAACCGGGCGGGAGGTTGTCGCATCCGCGCCGGTGCGGTCGGCCGCGACCAGGTACGGCCCTCGTCGGCGGAGACGGTTTCCATGATACCCGCGGTGGTGCGTGCCAGCATCCACAACGTGCCGTCCCTCCGCTCGACGATCATGTGCTCGTGCCAATCTGGGTTGGGGAACGTCACAGAGCCGCGGCGCGTCCACGTCGCTCCTTCATCACCGGATGCAAAGACGTTCGCGCCGCGAAACGGAGCCAACTCCGCGAAAACGCCTGCAAACGGTCCGAAGCCCTCGCGTTGGTCGAGTGAGATCGGCAACAGCCATTCGCCGTTCGCGAGCACCGTTGGCTTGTTCAGCATGACACCATGCCAGAGACGACGAGGGGCGGACCACTGGGGCCGGTCCGCGTCCGGGTTCTCGCTAACGGCCGCCCAGACACCCGCCCGCCCGTCGAACATATGCATCGACTGATCGAAGAACAACCACAGGCGACCCAACGGGTCGGTCCAGAGATTGCCGACGAGGATGCTGCGATCCATGGGAAGATTCTGCGATTGCGAGTCCACAACAAGGCAGGGCTTCGACCACGTCTCGCCGTCGTCATCGCTGGTGGCGAGCACGAAGAATGCCTTCGGGCTGTCGCCGCCGCCGACCCAGCACGCCCAGAGCCGCCCCCTTGGCGTGCGCTCGATTCCGATCGTCATCCCGTAGTCGAGCCGGTCGTAGTCGTATTCTGGCAGCGGCGACGTGTTGAGGCGCGGAGGGATCAGCGCGAGGTCGGCGACCCGTCGCATGACATCCCGTTCATAGGCTCGGACATCCTCGTCACTCATGGTGTCGAATCGATGCACGGCATTGGCGGCCCTCTCCTCAAGGGCACGCGGCCGAGTCCAGGGCGAGGCAGTGACCCGCGCCGTCTGCTTGGGTCGCTTCATAGAGGCCCCTTTGCGGTCCGTCTGTGTCTGTAGCCGAACGATTCGCATCACCGGGCCGCCGTCAGGTGATTCTCGATTACCAACACACCGGATCGGCGGCTCCGGTGGGGGCCATTGTTATCGCGACTTCCGCTGCGCGTGACGCGCAAGGACTGCGTCGGCCATGGTCTCCGGCGTGAGTTCCCGTTGATCGTTGCCATCACCAAAGTATTCGCCGGGCCAGAATACTAGATCCGAAACTTGGTCGTCACCGAATGTTTTCTCCACGGTGGTGAAAACGTATTCCAGATACGCATCGTCGCCGGGATCGGCGAGAACTCTTGCAAACATTTCTACCAGACCTTCACGACCCAGATCCGGCGATGCATCTGTTGCGGTCCTCGTCAGAAGCCGACGGACGTAGTCAACATGATCCTCCGCACCATAGAGGCCCTGGAATTCCGAGAACGGCACGTCGGCACCAGCCAATTTGTTGAATTCCTCCAAGAGCGGAGCGTCAGCCACCTCGTCCCCACCGTCGAGATGGTCTGCAATATCTGCCAAACGCTGGACGAGTCCCTCATCGAATTCGGGTTGTACCATCGCTCTCATGCTCCAAGCGATAACAGGTGAGCGGTTGGAAATTTTCCACTGAGCACCGGTCCAAGGCCCTGGCTCAATAGAGTTTTTCCACTGAGCAAGGATATTTCCGGGATGAGTGGAAAAGAAGGCGGGAGTCCTGCCGCCTTGGCAGGGGCGGAGAACGTCCCCGATGAAAGTGATTGTCCGCATCCGGATGGCGTGCGTCAAGAGATTTTCAAGATCAGAAGGATTCGTGCGAGCGATGGGCAGACGTTTCCCAGGCGTGGGCGCGGTTAACTGTATTGCATTGAGCATTTTGAACTGGGTTGGCCTGATGGCGGCGAGGCTGGGGATGGGGCCGGTCGGTGGCGACGGGGGGTTCACGTGTGCCACAAGACATCTTTGAGCCACTCCAGGAATGGCTCTCCCCATGCAAATGCAAGAATGGCACAGACAACTGCACAACTGGAAACAAAGATCCAGGTAATGGAAACAGAGGTCGAGCTCAAGGCGTCAAACCACCACAATGCGCCGTAGGCAGGCACTGCCCCCAACAAACGCACGAGATATAACCGAATGTTGTGGATGAAGTCATGAAAAAGGCGGCGTACTTTGGGTGTATTGCAACGCACCCGGTTCTTTACGCAAAGGAGTACGCCA
>NYZD01000187.1 GCA_002685935.1 Planctomycetaceae bacterium
ATCAAACTCAAACGTCTATACCCGAAAGTCGTAGAATGACGCGCCACTAGTCTGCGGGATTTCCGCAAACGTCACCGGCGCCAACGTGTCACCGGTGCCACACGGCCCGGCTCGCGGTGCCAAGGCGGTGCAATAGCAGTGCCAACGCGCCGTTGGCCCGGTGCCATCCGAGAAATGCCTCGTCACGTCGCGTTCCGGAGGCGTCTCAAACCGCGATTGAGACGTGGGAAGGGCAGGTTTTGATCTGCCGGGGCTGCAGAACTGCCGAGTTATGGCGGCTGTTCCGCCGCGGTTACGTGTCCCGCCATGGCACTCCCGCCAACCGACCGATGACACCCCCGTCCCGGCCCCGCCCCGCGCGCAGCGGCGCGTCGGCCGCTACATTGTCACAATCTGACCGGTCGGATAGAGTGTCGCGGCTCTGAAGATTGATCCGCGGCAGGAGCAGCCCGGAATCGACGGCAGTGGCGGCAAAACAAAGGAATATCAGTACCTCTCCCCAGACGCGTGAACCTCATGGTGTCCGGCTCTCCCCCCGAACAAACCAGCCGCCCAGCCGACGCCAACGTCGATGTCCACAGGGGCCGTGACGACCTGCGAAACTACGCTCGCGGCAAACGCGTCATCGTCTCCGCCCGCAATGTCTCGCGCGTCTACAAGGTCGGCGCCGAAACCGTCCACGCCCTCCGCGATGTCTCAGTCGATATCTACGCCGGTGAATACGTCTCCATCATGGGACCCAGCGGCTCAGGCAAATCCACCCTCTTCAATCAGGTCGGCGGACTCGACCATCCCACCGCCGGCACCGTGGAGGTCCAGGACGTCCTCGTCTCCCAACTTAGCCGAACCCAGCAGGCGCGATTCCGAAATTACTGCATCGGCTACATCTTTCAATCCTACAACCTTATCCCCGTGATGAGCGCCACCGACAACGTCGCCCTGCCCATCATCCTCGGCGGCACGCCCGTCGATCAGGCCAAGACGCGCGCCGCCGAACTGCTCGACGCCGTCGGCCTCGGCAATCGCCTCGATCATCGCCCCGACGAACTGTCCGGCGGACAGCAGCAGCGCGTCGCCATCGCCCGGTCCTTTGCCAACGATCCCGAAATCATTCTCGCCGACGAACCCACCGGCAACCTTGATACCCACACCGGCGAGGAAATCATCGACAAGCTCAGCGGCCTCAGCCGCGAAAAAGGCACCACCATCATCACCGCCACCCACGATCACAAAATGCTCTCCGTCTCCGATCGTGTCGTCAGCATCACCGACGGTTCCATCGCCAAGATCGAACTCCGCAGTCAACTCAATATTCAGGTCGGCACCATCGAGTCCCGACCCACCGACCCCGGGCCCGACGGTGACCGAGGCGAGGCCGCCCAGTGAGCCCTGATAGCCAATACGCCGAACGCCGACGCGGCTTGCAGGGCCCCGAACTGCAATCGCTGTTGCGCCGCGGCTGGGCGCCCATGCCGCAGAAAACCATCGTCACCCTTGTGCTCAGTGGTCTCCGCGTCCGACTCATGCGCAGCGTCGTCACGATGGTCTCCATCATTCTCGCCATCGCCTTCCTGACCTACATGGGCCTCAGCCAATTCCTCTACATCAATGTCGCGCGCGACGCCGAGCAGCGCGGCGATTACACCCCCGTCCCCGCCGACCAGGTCCGCGCCGCCGCCATGGACCTCGCCCAGCGAGACATCTTCACCGGCCTGTCCGTCGAACAGCAGCAACAGATCGCTGAGGACCTCGGCTACGGCAACGTCGACCAGCAAATCGCCGAACGCGCCGATCTGCGCAATCAGCGGCGCGCCGCCAAGGAAACGCTCGAGAAATCCAAGACCAAACTCAACACCGTCAACGAGAATCCCAAAGCGCTCGCCGGCGACAAGATCGCCGCCCGGAAACGCGCCGATGACGCCCAGACCGCGCTGATCGGAATCGATGCCGAAATCACCGCCCTGTCCATTCAAATCGACCTGGGCCAGTGGATGCAGCGAGGCGATCGTTACTTCGATCAGGATCTCGAACGCCTAAACGAACTCCTCGCCGCGTTCGACGCTGAGGCCGCCGATTCCGCCTCCCGCTCACAGCGACGTGATGTCGAAGCCGCTCGCAAGGAAGGCAACAGCCGCGCCGCGACCGCCAAGTCCATCGAGAGCAGGGATCACAGAAAACAGACCATGCCCGCGATCCTGCTCACCACCCTCACCCGACACATCCACAACCCCGCCAACCTCGATCAGCCCGGCGTGCTCGACATCGTGCACACGCCCTCCCGCCTCGAGGACGATCAGTTCCAGCAGCTCTCAGTCATACTCGACACCGCCGAACAACAGGGCCACACCGGCGCCGCTCTCGCCACACTGCGCGAAATGGTTCGGCAGGAACAGCACAAGCGCGATGCCAGACAAATGCTCACCATGCTTCGCCGCGCAAACATCAACGTTCAGGAACTGCTCAGCGGCCAGGACGCCATGGGCGCCTGGCTCATCTTCATGGCACTGCTCACCTGCACCGTCGGCATCGCGAACGCCATGCTCATGAGTGTCACCGAACGCTTCCGCGAAATTGGTACGATGAAATGCCTCGGCGCGCAGGATTGGCTCGTCGTCAAGCTCTTTCTCCTGGAATCCGGCTTCCTCGGCGTCATCGGCGGGGCCATCGGAATCGTCCTGGGAATCATCGTCGCCTTCGTCGGAGCGCTGATTCAATTCGAGCGATTTGGCGTCACGAACTTCCCATACCAGGTGAACCAGGCACTATTGGTGATCGGGCTTTCGGTCCTCGCCGGCATGGTGCTGTCGGTCATCGGCGCCGGCTACCCCGCACTCGTCGCCGCTCGCATGCAGCCCGTCGATGCCCTGAGAGTTGAGGAATGAACGAAACCGCGGCCCCACCCCATCCCGCCGACAGCGACATGCGCCGCGACACCGTCGTCCGCGCCCTGGATGTCAGCCGCGTCTACGAGTTGGGCGGTGAAACCACCCACGCCCTCCGCAGCGTCGACCTCGATATCTTTCGCGGCGAATACATGGCCATCATGGGCCCCTCCGGATCAGGCAAGTCCACCCTCTTCAACATGATTGGCGGTCTCGACAAGCCCACCGCTGGCATGGTCTTCATCGACGAAGTCGATATCGCCGCCCTCGATAGCTTCGAACTTGCCTGGCTCCGCTGCCGGAAAATCGGCTATATCTTCCAGTCCTTCAACCTCCTGCCTATGCTGACCGCCATGGAAAACGTGGTCATGCCCATGACCTTCGCCAACACCGACCCCGATGAAGCACGTGATCGTGGCTACGACCTCCTCCAGAAAGTCGGCATCGGCGATCGATGGTCGCATCGGCCCGGCCGAATGTCAGGCGGACAGCAACAACGCGTCGCCATCGCCCGCGCCCTCGCCAACGAGCCCGCCATCGTCCTCGCCGACGAACCCACCGCAAACCTTGACCTTAAAACCGGCGCCGACATCATCACCATGCTCAAACAGCTCTGCGCCGAGATCGGCGTCACCGTCATCAGCGCCACACACGATCACAAAATGCTCGACATCTGCGATCGCGTCGTCTGGATTCGTGACGGCGCCATCGAACGCATCGAACTCCGCGAAAATCTCGATATCCACGTCGGCGTCTTCGAAGAAGATCGCACCAATGAAGATGAAGGAGCCGGCACCTGATGCGCCTCGCCTTCCTCTTCAACATGATCCTCATCGGCGCCATCCTTGGCGCGCTGCCAACTCCCGCCGGCGGTCAGCCGACCGATGCCCCGACCCTCAGTCCCGAACAACGCCAGGCCCGCGACACGCTGCTCGATCCCACCGCCGACGATCTAACCCGTCTCGAAGCCCTGCTCACCTTCGCCCCGTCGCGCGAGGTCGGACAGCCCGGCAATGCCGCGCTCGAAGCCCTGTTCGCCCAACGCCTCGCCCAGGCCGCCGAAACACACAACCAAAGCCGCGACCCCACTCAATGGCAGCAAGCGCAGGTCCTCCTCGCCCGCGCCGACGCTGCCGACCGGCGCATCATCGAGTTGATCGACGCCACCCAGGTCCAGAGCGCCGCTACCACACTGCAATCCCCGTGGTACATCCGCTACCCCCTCGAGGATGCTGGTGTCCTGATCTCCGCCCTTGTCGTCGTCGCCATCCTCTTGTGCCTCACCTGGTACTACCAGCGCCGACCCGCCCTCGTGATCGCCACGGTTGTCGTCGTTGGCGCCGCGATCGCGCTGTTCGTCGTTTCCGTCACCTGGAACACGCCGATCGAAGACATCAATCGTGCCGGCCGACTCCAGCAAGACCTGATCGATGCCCAGGCCGCGAAAGATAATTTTGCCGCCCGCATCACCACACTCACCGAACAGCGCGGCCAAGCCACAAAGCAACTGGCCGAACCCGCCGACGACACGCCGTCTCCCGAAATCCTCCAGCAGCGCATCGACACGATTGATCGGGACCTCGTCGAAGCCAACGAAGGCCTCGCCGAACGCCGCGAATTCATCACCAATACCCAGTTGCACATCGCTGAATGGGAAACCCAACTCCAGGCCGACCTCGCCGCCATCACCCCCGACATCGAAGCGCTCGATCAGGACACCGCGCGACTGACCGAGCAGCTTCAACCATTCGAAGACCAACTTTCCGTCCGCAAAGGCGAATTGGCCGAATTGCGGGCCGCCGAAGAAACCGACGACCAGCGCATCAGCGATCTCGAAGCACGCATCTTGGAAGTCGACGAGCAGGCCGAGCCCCATCGCCAAGCCCTCGAAGCCCACGAAGACCAGGCCCGCCCGCTCCGCCGGCAACATCGATTCCTCAACGCCACCCTCGCCGCGCTCACCGGCGGCGAAGGCATCCAGACCGTTGAGAAAAAACAACGCGACCTCGCCGCCGCTCGTCGACAAGCGCTGGTCGCCGATCTCCGCGCCGCCTCAGCCGCGCGCGGCATGTGGCTGTCCGGCGAAATCCAACACGCCGCCGCCGCGTTCGTGCCCGGCGCCGGTCGCCTGACCACCCAAAACAAGGTCGACGTCCCGCTCTTCCAACTCGCGCCCAATCTTGTCGAGCCCGGCAACCTGCCCGAAACGGGGTTCACCGGCCCCATCGTCTACGTCGGCAAAGCCACGCCCGCCGATCTTGCCGGTCGGAATCTCGAAGGCGCCGCGGTCCTCGTCGATGCCGATTGCGACCGCCGCTGGCTCTCCCCCGTCCAACTCGGCGCTCAGGTTGTGATCGTCCGCGAGCCGACCCATCGGCCCATGGAATACATTCAGGCCGCCCTCAAACGCACCACCTCGCCCGTCAGCATTCCCCGCTTCTACCTCCGCCACGCCGACCTCCTCGCCGCGTTCGGGCCCGACTGGGCCACCGCGCTCAGCCAGGCCCCACAGATCACCGTCCAACAAACGCCCGGCCGATGGGTCGATCACAACGTGCGCACCAGTTGGCTGTTCATCCCCGGATCGACCCCGTCCACCCCCGACGCCACTGTCGGCAAAGACCCTGCCCGACAGCTCGTGCACCTTCAGACCTATCTCGACGCCGCCTCCATCGTGCCCGATCTGTCCCCCGGGGCCAACAGCGCCACCAATCTCGTGCTGATGCTCAGGCTCCTCGAGCAGTTTGAATCAGCCCCGCCCATCCGACCTGTCCTCATCAGCATCGTCAACGATCACGCCAACGCCCTGTCCGGCGAAGAGATGTTCGCCCACGTCGCGTTCACCGATGTTAAGTCCGTCCTCGCCGAACTCGAGAACATCGATCTGGATCTTGCCGCCTGGGCCTATATTCACGATCTCTACAAACACCCACCCACCCGCAAACTGATCGAAGACATTCGATTCCGCGAGGAAATGGTCGGCGGTAAGAACCTCAAGGCCAAGGCCGCCATCGCCGACGACTACCTCACCCACATGCGCAATATCACGCGCGAACGCCTCAACGGGATCGAAGCGCAACTGCGAGAACTTCCCGAAGGAGAGAATCCCGACCCGCTCGAAGCACAGAAGAAACAGACTCTCAAGGAAGCCGACGACCTGGTCACCTTGTTGAATTTGTTCAAGAAGATCGGCGCGCCGCAGCAATTCGATGAGCTCACCGCCGCTCACCACGCGCAGCTCGACCAGACGTTCGCCAACATCGCCGAGGAGGCCGGCCGCGAACGCGACGTCCTCGATCGCACCCGTCGTCAACAGCGCCGCAACCTGCAACTGCGCCGCCGTCTGCTCGTGTTGAATCCCGAGCTGATCGATCAGGCCGACCGCGGACAGCTCACCGAAATCAGCGATGACGATGTCGTCGCCACTCGATTGACCCCCCTGACCGCCATCGCCATGTTGTCCCTCGACCTGACCGTCGGCACCGATCAGGTCGGCTTCTTCCATACCGGCAATCAATACGCGCTCGCCGGCACCCTGACCGAAGTCGTCGCCAACAGAGGCCGCGTGAAGCGATTGGCCGTCGAAACGCTCAGCGTCGCCCATGACTGGGCCACATCCCGCGACCAACCCAGCTTGCTCGTCGACACCATCCGCGGCACCAATTGGCCGTGGGGCGCGTACATGGGCGGCGGATTCGCCATCGCGGCCAACGTCACCCATCAACATCTCCAACCTGCCCTCACCCTCACTGGTGTCCGCGATCAGCGCGCCAATACCTTCACCCCCCACGATGATCTGACCAACCTCAACATCGACAACTACGGCCGGATCATGGCCTTCACGTCGTCCTACCTGCCCCTCCTGGTGAACTCCAAAGACCTCGGCACCACGCTGGAGACCGCCGGTACCGCCGCGCCCTACACCCTCGAACTCACCGTCCGCCTACTCGATAAATACGCCGTCACCATCCCCAAGATCCGTGTTTCGGGTGCCGTCGTCGTCGCCCCCATCGGCGCCCCGCCCCTGGGAACCATCAATCATTGGATGCTCGGACAGGTGCGCCCCTGGCACGTCTCCCTCACCGATGAAACCGGACGGACCTGGCTGCGCGGCGCCACCACCGCCGGCGCTTCACTCCAGGTGTTCAGCTATTCAGATGACTTCCGATCCGTCGAAACCGCCCTCGATCTTGGGACCGAAGGCGAATCCCGATTCCCCTCAACCGTCGCTGGCAGCACCACCGCGTTCTTCAAAACCGCGTCCGTCCTCGCCTTCCCCTGCAAGAAGATCGATCTCATCGGACTCACCAGCGCCCTCACCCTCGACGCCGAAAAGAGCGTCACCATCCTCGACGCCCGCCAGGACAGCACCCCGCGCTTCTATGGCATCTCCGGCATGCTTGCCACCGCCTCGACAAAGGTCGTCCCCAACTCACTCGACGGCACCGCCTCGATTTTCATGGACCCCGGCACGCCCTTCAAGCTTCGAATCGGACCCATCACCGCCGCCCAGACGCCCGCCATCAACGCCACCGACGACGACCCCGAAGGCGTCGGGTTCCCCGCCGACATCGGCATCGTCCGAGACATCACCCTCACCAGCGCTCAGGACATGTACCGGCTCACCGACTCTCGCCTCCGTCTGCTCAAGTCCAAAGGCGTCGAGAACAAAACCGCCCAGAATTTCCACGAGGAAGCCAGGAAAGCCATCGATCAGCTCGAAGATCCCGCAATTGCCAATCGCAACGATCTGCGCCTCAACCTCGGCGAAAAAGCCCGTGGCCTCGAATATCAGGCCTACACCCGAGGCCTCGGCACCATCAACGATCTCATCCGCGCCGTCATCATCTTCCTCGCCCTGGTCATTCCCTTCTGCTTCTTCACCATGAAGCTCATCACCCCGTTCACTGAGGTCTCCCGCCAGCTCTTCGGGTTTGCGCTGATCTTCCTGGTCATGGCCATCACCCTGCAGATCGTGCATCCGGCGTTCAAAATCGCGCAGACCCCCTACATCGTCATCCTTGCCTTCGTCATCCTCGGCCTGGCCGGCTACGTCGCGATGGTCGTCATCGGGCGATTTAACGCCTCCATGAATCAAGCCGTCGAAGAATCCCAGATGGCCGAATCAGGCGATGCCCCCCAGGGTCGCCTCGCCGGCGCCGCGTTCATGGTCGGCGTCAATAACATGAAACGACGACGCATCCGCACCACCCTCACCTGCGTCACCATCGTCCTCGTCACCTTCACCATGCTCTCCGTGATCTCCGTCGGTCAGAACACCGAACCCATCAAACTCAGACGCACCAGCGAAGCGCCCTACAACGGCTTCATCTTCACCATGCCCGGCCTCGCGCCCATCCCCGTCAATCGCGTTGAACGGCTTCGCGCTCACTTCGCCGAGCAAACCACCGTCGCCCGCGCCTGGGGACAGCGTCAGGGCGCCAAGAAAGATTACCTCCCCTACGAGATCAGGCCCCACAACCCGATCCCCGGCGCCGACGCCCGCAAACTCGACGCTACCGTCCTCGTCGGTCTCGAACAGGCCGAGGACGGATTTCTCCGATCCCTCAGCGGCGTCGACGGCATCCTCACCGCCGGACGATGGTTCTCCAGCAACGACGCCCCCGAACTCATCCTCAGTGCCAAAGCCGCCTCCGTGATAGGCCTCGATGACTCCAATTTCAATGACGCTCGTTTTGATCTGCACGGCCGAGCCGTCGAACTCATCGGCCTGATCGATGACGAGCGCATGACCAAGCTCGAAGACCTCGGCGAAGTCCAGATCCTGCCCATGCTCGTCGATCCCAAACGCGAAGGCGGCGCCGACGCAGCCACCGATGCGACCGCCAGCGATATCGCCCTCGAAGGACGCAGCCTGTCCGACATCGTCGGCGCCAATCCCGCCGAACCCAAGAACGTCGCCTTCCTGCCCATCGACTTCGTTATGGACACCGGTGAAGCGTCCTACCGCACCCTCTCGGTCAAATACGAAACACCCGTCGATGCCGGCCTCACCGCCTCCGAAGCCGCCAAACTTGCCGCCGAGCAGGCCTGGGCCGACACCTCCGACATGATTCAGTTCCAGACCATCCGCCTCATCGTTAGCCTCCAGCAGCAGGTCATCTACGGCGAGCAGCAAACCAAAATGTCCGCCGGACAATACGCCGTCGCCTCCAGCAACTCCGCCCAGGTCGGCGGCGTCGTCAAGGTCGCCATCCCCGTCATCCTCGCCGCCACCATCATCCTCAACACCATGCTCGGCTCCGTCATGGAACGCCGCCGCGAGATCAGCATCTACAACGCCATCGGACTCAACCCCTCACACGTCATGGTCTTCTTCCTCGCCGAGTCCCTTGTGTTTGGCGTCGTCGGCGCCGTCGCCGGCTACCTCATCGGACAGATCCTCAGTGTCGTCATCGCCGCCCTCTGGCCCAATACCCTCAACCTCAATTACTCCTCCCTCAGTGTCATGGTCGTCATCTTCCTGTCGATCGGCACCGTCCTCGCCAGCACCATCTACCCCGCACTCATGGCCGCCCGTGCCGCCGTGCCCAGCGGACAGCGCCGATGGTCACTGCCCCAACCCGATGGCGACGAAATCACCATCAAGTTCCCGTTTAGCTACGATGCCGAACGCGTCCTTGGCATCTGCGCTTACCTGCGCGACTACATGCGGCAGAATTCCGATGCGTCAACCGGCAAATTCCTCGCGCGACTCGGACCCGTCGGTAAAGTCCCCGTCCCCGACGCGCCCCCCAACGCCGACCCCGCCGCAAGCGAAGCCTATGTCATGCTCTTCGATATCGCCCCAGCCCCATTCGACCTCGGCGTCAACCAGTCGATGGAGGTCTACGCCTATTACGATGCCCACATCCGCGCCCACATGCTCTCCGTCCATCTGAAACGCATCAGCGGCGAACGCAGCAACTGGGTCACCGTCAATCAACCCTTCCTCGAATCCCTGCGCAAACGCCTGCTCAACTGGCGCTCCCAAAGAACGGACACTCAGCGCACCTTCTTCGAGATCGGTGAACAACTTTTCCGAAACGCACGCGTGTTTCACGCAGAACCTGAGCCCCAGACGAGATCGTAGCCCATGGCCCGAATGGACCGGGAAATCGAGCAGTATCGCAACTTGATGGAAGTCCCCGAGCACTTCGAGGAGGGCTTCGGTCTCAAGGCCGTCATCGGCGCGCTATTCCTCGGCTTCCTCATGGTCCCCGGCTCCATCTACATGAGCCTCTTCATCGGCGCCGGACTCGGACCTGCCGCCCGATGGGTCACCGTCATCCTCTTCGCCGAAGTTGCCAAGCGATCCATGAAATCGCTTAAGCAACAGGAAATCTTCATCCTCTTCTACATGACCGGCATTGCCCTCGGCGGCGGCATGCAGGGCGGCGTCATGAGCGGACTGCTGTGGAATCAATACTACGTGCAGTCCGCCGCCGCCGTTGGCATGGGCGTCTCGCCCGAAATCCCCTGGTGGTTCGCCCCGCAACCCGAGGTCCTCGCAGAGATCGGCTCACGCACCTTCTTCCACATGGCCTGGCTGGGACCCGTCCTGTTCCTCGTCGGCATGATGATCATCGAACGCATCGATTACTTCGGCCTGGGCTACGCCCTTTACCGCATTACCTCTCACATCGAAAAACTCCCCTTCCCCATGGCTCCCGTCGGCGCCATGGGCGTCACCGCACTCGCCGAATCACACGACCCCTCCGAACGATGGCGATGGCGATGTTTCTCGTTGGGAGGTGTGCTCGGGCTTATGTTTGGTTTCATCTACGTCGGCGTCCCCGCCCTGTCTCAGACGCTGTTCGGACAAACCATACAGATTATCCCCATCCCCTGGCTCGACCTTACCTCGTCGATCTCAAAAGACACCTTCATGCCCGCCGTCCCGTTCAACATCGTCTTGGACATCACCTTCATCATCTCCGGCATGGTCCTGCCCTTCTGGGCCGTCGTCGGCGGATTCGTCGGCCTGCTGTTTACTTGGATCCTCAACCCGCTGTTATTCAGCAACGGTGTGCTCACCAGTTGGACCGAGGGCATGGGCGTCGTCGACACCATGTTCTCAAACCAGATCGACTTCTATCTCTCGTTCGGCATCGGCCTCGCCGTCGCCATCTTTCTGGTCAGCCTGGCGCCCATCATCCGATCGCTTATCCGCATGGCGTTATCGCGCACCCCCGATGACCTGTCACTCGATCGACCCGAAAAACGCGGATTCATCAAGGAGCTGTTCCATCGTAATCGCGAACGCGGCGACATCTCCATCTTCATCGCCTTGGTCATCTACTGCTTCACCACCGCCCTCTATATCTCCATCTGCCTCATCCTCATGCCCGGCAATCCCGAGACCGGTGAGCCCCGCTTCCCCTGGGCCTTCTTCCTGATCATCTCGCTCATCTATCGGCCCCTCATCGGTTACGTCAACGCCAAACTCGAAGGGATCGTCGGCCAAAACGTACAGATCCCCATGTTCCAGCAGGTCGCCTACATCCTCTCCGGCTATCAAGGCGCCAAGATCTGGTTCGCCCCCGTCCCCTTGATCGACCACTCCATCGCCGTCCGCGGCTTCCGCGAAATGGAACTCGTCGGTGCCCGCCTCACCGGCATCATCAAAACCGAACTCCTCACCATTCCCATCCTCCTGATCTGTTCCTTCCTCTTCGCCGAGGTCATCTTCCGACTCGGCAAAATCCCCGGTGAAGCCTACCCCTACACCCTCGAAGTCTGGCGCCTCAACGCCCTGGGCAGCGCGCTCACCCACACCGCGACCATGGAAGGCTCAAGCCCCTTCATGGAGGCCCTCAAGCCCGGCGCCATCGGTGGCGGCCTCGCCGGTGGTCTCGTCGCGTTTGTCCTCCTCAGCTTCCTCCACCTGCCCACGTTCCTCATCTACGGTGCCGTGCGCGGCATGAACCAGACCGTCCCCGGCGGCATCTTCTTTGAATTGCTCGGCGCACTGATCGGCCGCTTCTATCTCGAAAGGAAATTCGGACATCAGGCCTACAAGAAATATGTCATGGTGCTCGCCGCCGGTTGGGCCGCGGGCATGGGACTGATCGCGATGGCTTCCGTGGCGATCGCGTTGATCGCCAAGAGCACCACCACACTCGGCTATTAGCGTCGACCGGCCCCGTCACCGGCCGCCGCAGCGCACTGACTGATCATTCGTTTCCATGAGCCAAACGCCCTACCAACGCGTCGATCCCAATCAGGCCGATCAATCGCGTCGGCCCGACGCCACCCCCGACGACCCCCACCTCCCCCGGGTGCCGAATCAGCACCTGCGCATTCGCTGGGCCATCCTCCCGCTTGGCATCATCCTCTGCATCGCCCAGGCCGTCTTCACCATCGTCGCCGAGAATCAACTCGCGGCGATCGTCACCTCCACGCTCATTCCCGTCATCGCCTTTGCCCTGCTCTTCGCGTGCGTCCTGGTGATCAATCCCTTACTCCGACTGATCTTCCGTGGCGTCATACTTCGACCGTTCAGCCGCGCCGAACTCATGACCCTCTTTGCCGTCCTGCTCGTCACCTGCGGCATCTCCACGTTCGGTCTCACTTCCCAGTTGATCCCCATCATCGGCGCGCCGTTCAATCCCCAGTGGAACACCGCTCAGCGCGGATGGAGCGAGGAACTGCTGCCTCACATCAATCCCCAGCTCTATCTGACCGTCAGTCCCGATGCGACCCTCGACGAGAAGACCGATGCCGTCAATGCCCTCAAGTCGCTCTGGTCCGACGACGACGCCGGCGATCACGGTCCCGCCGTCACGCACCTCATCAACGTACTCACCGACGATAGCACCTACGTCGTACCCGAAAAAATCGCCGCCCATCGCGCGCATCTCCGATCCGCTCTCACCGGCGCCGCCGACCGGCGCCTCCAGCAATTCGACGAAGCCGCCACGACGCTTGACACCGTCGTCGCCCACAGAATCAGCACCCAGAATATGACCGCCTTCCATGAAGGCGTCAGCAAAACATCCGACGGGCGCCCCATCACCAAGCCCCCCGAGGGCGCGCCCTTCGCCGAGCGCTACGCCCATTGGAAAAAAGTGGCCGCCGCCATTCCTTGGGATGCCTGGGCAAAGCCCCTCGCCTATTGGGCCATCTTCATCCTCGCCTCGTACGGGTTGTTCTATAGCCTCACCCATATCGTCATGGGCTACTGGTCCAGGCGCGAAAAACTCATCTTCCCCCTCGCCCAACTCCCTGAAGCCATCCTGCCCGACGCCGACGACGCCGGCAGTTGGGTGCCCCGCATCTTCAAGACCACCGGCTTCTGGGCCGGATTCGCCGCCAGCTTTTTCGTGCTCACCTGGAACGCCGCCGTCTCCTTCAAATGGCTCACCCTCGGCGCCTTCCCTCTCGGATTGCCCGGCAACACCGTCAACAAAATCGTCGCCAACACCGGCCTCGCCGGCCTCGGCGGCGGCCTGGAATACAACCTCGCGTTCCTCGTCATCTTCACCGCCGTCGGCGTCGCCTTCCTGCTCCCACTTGAAATCAGCTTCTCGACATGGTTCTACTGGCTGGCCGGTAAGTGCGTCGTCCTCGCCCTCGTCTGGATGGGCTACGGCACCAACATGGCCGACTTCCACACCGACTGGCTCTGGATGAACAACCCCATGTCCGGCATGGGCGCCGGCGGAATCATCGTGTTTTCCGCGATCAGTCTCTATCGTTCGCTGCGCGAATACTTCCGCCTCGGCGCCGGACGCTCCGCCGCCCAGCGATGGCGCCTCGCCCTGCCCGTCATCGCCCTCGTCATCTGTTTGGGCGTGTTGATCGGATGGATCTGCTGGAACTGGCAGGCCACCGGCAACCCCCTCTCCCTCAGCCAGGTCCTTTGGGCATTCCTGTTTGTGCTCGTCACCACACTCCTGTCCCTCGGACTCATGCGCATCGTCGCCGAAGGCGGAATCTATTGGATTCAGGCCCACGCCAGCTTCTTCCATCTGTTCAAGGTCTTCGGCCTGGGCAAAGTCATGTCCACCGCCATGCTTGCGCCGCTGCTGCCCATCTATTCCGTCCTTTTCCTCGATATCAAAACATTCATGGCCCCGAATATGCTCAACGCCGAAAAAATGCGCGAGAACATCGGCGGCAGTCGCGCCAAGTTCCACATCAATATCGTCACCTGCCTCCTCGTCACCCTCGTTGTCGCCATCGGCTTCACCGTGTTCTTCGCCCACCTCCGCGGCGGACGCGACATGCAGGAATGGTTCTACAAGACCGGGCCCCTGACCACCATCGACACCGCCTACCGAGCCGTCACCGATACACCCGAAGTCGATGGCGTCACCGCCGGCTGGTACGGCGTCGGCGCCGGATGGGTCGGACTCACCATCTTCCTTCGCCGCGCGCTGTTCTGGTTCCCCCATCCCATCGGTTTCCTCATGATGATCAATCCGTTGATGACCTACTTGTGGTTCAGCTTCTTCATCGGATGGCTCTGTAAGAAACTCGTCGTCAAATACGGCGGCAAGGCCACCTTCGACAGGGTCCGCGTCATCTTCATCGGACTGATCCTCGGAGAATTGATCGGGGTGTTCGTCTGGCCCACCGTCGCCATGATCCTCGGCCAAACCATGAACGCCGTCACGCTTAACCGATACTGATGATGCGCGTCCCTGCCCATCCCATACGCGCCCGCGCCTACAATAATCACCGAACCCGCACCGACCCCATCGGCGATCCGAGGATCCTCTCAGACCCCGCAACTCCTCCCACCATGACCGACGCGTCAGACATCGCCCCCGCCCCCCACTCCGCACCGCCGACCACCCCCGTCGGCATGCGCCCGTTCGGGTGGGCCGGCTGGCTCATCCACCTGCCCCTCACCTACCGCCCGTTGAAGTTCGATGGCGCCGCAGCCCGCGGCAGCGCCGCGCTCGGCGATGACCGCGCCTCCCGCTTCTACGTCGTCTGGGGCACCGTGCGAAAACGCAAGTTCGATCCCGCCGCCCTCGCCCTCAAACGCTTCGCCAAGGCCGTCGGCCGAACCCGCGCCCCCAACATTCAGGCCAACCTCGAATTGATCGATCATCCCAATTTCCAATACTTCGGACGCGTCGTTGATCGCGTCGTTCAATGTGATCGCTACTTCGCCTACTGCGCCAACACCCGCCGTGTTTTTGACATGGTCTATCACCACGACAACACCGACGCCGATCGCACTTTCAATCAATCCGCCATGCGATCACTTCTCAGTCAGCCCGCCGACGCGCCCCACTACTGGTCATTCTTCACCAACAGCTTCGCCACGCCCCCGGGCTATGCGTATGCCAAGTCGGTGATCAACATCGGCGACATGGCCGTCACCACCCATCTGCCCCGTCGGTTCAGACGCCGTCGCGAAATCACCGTCCGCCAGATCTATCCCGCCCGCCTCGCCCTCGCCCGGCAGCCGATCGAAGACTGGATCAAATCAATCACCGTCCACAAAAAACTCATCCACAAGCCCCGACACCAGCGCTGGTTCAAACGCGGCGGCCTGCGCATGGACCCCGTGCAAACCCCCGTCGGCGCCGGATTCGTCATCGACACCCGCGTCCCCTGGCAACTGCAGATGTGGCGCGGTCGCAAGTTCCGACGCACGCGCACCTGGTTCGTCCACGATGAACTCCAGGATCGTCTCGCCGTCGTCAGCATCAGCGCCGCCAATGCCGAATTGCCCGATCTGATCGACACCATCTGGGCGAACTGGCAGTGGGCCGCCGACTCCGCCCCCAACGCCGACTGATCCCATGGCCAAACGACCCAAATTCACCCGCGAGCAATCACTCGACGCAAAACCCATTGGCATCGAGATCACCCGCCGCGAGCCCCTCCGCGACGGCGGACAACGACTCGTCATCACCGTCCCCTCACGCGGATGGACCAAACGCATCCTCCGCATGCCCGACAACACCATCCGCAAGTTCGATCTCGATCCCTTCGGCGTCGACCTCTTCGACCTCTGCGACGGCCAAAAGTCCGTCCGCCACATCATCAAACGCTTCGCTCGCGACCACGACCTCGATCCCATTGAAGCCGAACAGGCCGTCGCCACCTTCCTGCGCACCCTCATCCGCAAAGGCCTCGTCCATATGATGATGCCCAAACGGTGACCCGCCCCCCTAACTCCCCCGTCACATTACGTTGACAATCAACCCCCGCCCGGTGAGCATGAACACGCGATTCGCCCATCGGACCCCAAACCCTTGTCTTTTGGATATATCCAGGGCCGCCGAGCATGCCCAACCCACGCACCTTCCAGTTCCAGCGATTCGGTTCCTCCTACCATCTCGTCATCCAATCCGCCGACGACCTGCAAAGCGTCCTCGAACTCGACGACGCCCACTGGATCGCCACCAGCGCCCCGGTCGACGGCCTCCGCTGCGATCCGGTCTTCCTGTCCTACATCGAAGAACGCATCGACGGCCGCATCATCTGCGATGAACTCCGCGATGCCATCCGCTGGGCCCTCGACATGTTCCGCGATCGCTCCGGACTCGAGCGCCACGACACCGTCGTCCAACTCGAAGCGATCAACCCCGACGCGCCCGACGGCCACCGCGCTCTCGAGGCCGCGCGAAAAATCCTCCTCCGCAACGGCACCGACGATCACGCCACCGTCTCACTCGCCCAGGTCCGCGCTATCAAACAGGAAGTCGAAGACCGACCCGTCAGCGAGGCCTGTGTCGTCCTGCCCGATGCCGCCGATGATCCCGACATCCGACAGTGCTTAACCGATATCGTCGCCACCCTTGGCGGGTCACCCCATCCCGCCGGAACCAACGGTGTTTCACTCGACAATCTCGATCAGTTTCTCACCCAGGCCCGCGCCTACCTCGATTGGCACGCCCGCGGTCAAATCCCAGATGGCGCCGCCAACACCGATGTCCAACCCCTCGGCGCACAAACCGCCGCCGCCTACGCCGCGCTCCTCGCCGTCCGCGACAAGATCGATCAGTTCTTCGCCCACTGCCGCGCCGTCGCCCACGACCCCGCCCTCGCCGCCCGCTTCGCCCCAAAGCCTGACGAACTCAACGCGCTCGATCCCCGGGATCCCGCTTCCATCGATGCCGTACTCCGCAGCGCCCCCCTCGCCCCCGCCGTCGCCGAGCGCACCCTCGATCTCACCACCCACATCAATCCCGCCGACATCGACGCCCTCGCCGCCTTCAAGGATCAGGTCCTCCAACCCGCGCTCGAACAATCACTCACCCACCTGACCGAAGCCCAATGGCTTCAGGTAAAACAATACTTCGCCGCGCACGATGCATGGGCCGCCGCCCCCGCCGGCGCCGCCGTCGCCCGGCTCGGCATCGAGAAACTCAATCAATACCTCGAACCCCGCTTCGCCGAAGCCGTCCGCCAACTCGAAACCGCTGGCCACGCCACCGCCTTCGACCTGGAAAACGTCCGCCTCCTCGAAAAACTCATCCTTTTCCAGGCCCATCTCATCCCCGTTGCCGCCAACTTTGTCAGCTTCCCCGAACTCTACGACACCTCCCGCCGCGCCATGTTCGAGATGGGCACATTGGTCATGGACGGCCGTCGCTTCAATCTCGCCGTCCGTGTCAGCAACCGCGCCGAACACGCCAAGATCGCCGCCGCCTCCAGCATGTACGTCATGTACCTTCAGGTCTCCCCCGCCGACGGCGCCGCCAAGTACGAGGTCGCCGTCCCCGTCACATCCGGCACCAAGGGCAACCTTGCCCCCGGCAAACGCGGCGTGTTTAACGATCTTAAAAGCCACCTCTGCGACGCGCGCGTCATTCAGATCATCGACAACCCCGTCTCCCTCGGCGAAGCCATCATCGCCCCCTTCCAACGCATCGCCCGTGTCCTCACCGGCAAGATCGAGGCGATGACCACCTCCGCCGAGAAAAAACTCGACACCGCCACCTCTTCCGCGTTCGGACAGGTCGAGTCCGCCGTCGCCCAACCCGCAGCCACCACCCCGCCTCCCGCCCAGGCCCCGCCCCAGCAATCACGCGCCGCCATGACCGGTGGCCTGCTCATGGGCGGCGGCGTCGCCGTCGCCGCCCTCGGCTCCTCCGTCGCCTACATCACCAAAACCCTCTCCGGCCTCGATTGGAGGTGGATCATCGGCGGCATCGGTGCCGCCATCCTCGCCGTCATGGCGCCCGCCGCCATCGTCGCCATGGTCAAGCTCCGCAAACGCGATCTCGCCGCCATCCTCGAAGGCTCCGGCTGGGCCATCAATGCCCACATGCGCCTCACCCTGCCGCAGCGCCGCTTCTTCTCGAAAAATCCCAGATTCCCCAGCGGATCACGCGGACTCCAACGCTGGCGATTCTGGGTCGCCATCGCCATCGTCGTCGCCGTCATCGCCGGTGCCGTCGTCGGCACCATCAAACTGCGCCGCATGCAAGCCGAAAAAGCCGCGCAGATAGAAGCCGACAATGCCGCCGACGAAGCCGCTGATGATGAAGCGGACAAGAAGGATGCCTCCCCGCCCCAGACCAACACGCCCCCATCCACTCAGTGAGGCCGCAAATTCGTATGGACCCCACCCTCCAGCGCATTCGGGACAACATCCGCACCGTCATCCGAGGCAAAGACGATCGCGTCGACCTCCTCATCGCCGCCATGCTCGCCGGCGGACACGTCCTCATCGAAGACCTTCCCGGCGTCGGCAAAACCACACTCGCCAAAGCCCTCGCCCTCAGCATCGACGGCAAGTTCAGACGCATCCAGTTCACCCCCGACCTGCTGCCCACCGACGTGCTCGGCGGATCCATCTACAACCCCCAAACCGGCGCCTTCACCTTCCACCAGGGCCCCATCTTCGCCAACATCCTCCTTTCCGATGAGATCAACCGCGCCTCACCCCGCACTCAGTCCAGCCTCCTCGAAGCCATGGCCGAACGACAAGCCACCATCGAAGGCACCAGTTACCCGCTCCCCGAGCTGTTCATGGTCATCGCCACCCAGAACCCCGTCGAGTTTCACGGCACCTATCCCCTGCCCGAGGCACAGCTCGATCGCTTTCTCATCCGCATGGACCTCGGCTACGCCACCCCCGCCGACGAACAATCCATCCTCTTCGAGCAGAACCTGACCCATCCCATCGACACGCTTCAGCCCGTCACCGATTGCGATCAGATCACCGCCCTGCAACACAAGGTCCGCCAGGTCCACGTCGCCGAGGAACTCGGCGCCTACATCGTCGATCTCGTCGTCGCCACCCGGGATCATGCCCGCATGGAAATCGGCGCCTCCCCCCGCGGCGCGCTCGGCCTGTTCCGCATGGCCCAGGCCGTCGCCCTCATCGACTCCCGGGACCACATCATGCCCGAGGACATCCAGCAGATCGCCGTCCCCGTCCTCGCCCACCGTGTCATGCTCGAAACAAAAGCCCGGCACAGCGGACTCGACAAACCTACAATGATCAAAGAGGTCATTCAGTCGGTGCGCGTGCCGCGGTGACACGATTACAAAACATCCTGCGCGTGTTGAAGAAGATCAACACCCTCGGCGTCCCCGAGCCGCGCCGGATTGAAATCCGCATCTTCCCGTGGATCTACCGACAGTATCGCGAACGCCTCACCCACTCCGGTCGATATGTCCTCATCGGCGCCGTCGGCAGCATCATCGCCGGCAGCTTTCCTGAATACATGGTCGGGTCGTACCTCTTTTCATTCTTCGTCGCCCTCCTCGCCGTCGCCCTCGCCGTCAGCCTATTCATCCGACCCCGCGCCCGGCTCCAACGTGACCTGCCCCCGCGCTGTGTCGCCGGTGCCACCGTTCCCTACCGCATCCGCGCCACCAACACCACCAAGCGCGATGCCCACGACATCGGCGTCGCCGAATTGAGGCCGCCCCATGGCATCCAAGTCTCCAAACCCGCCCAATACGTCGGACACATCCCCGCCGGCCAGTCCCATACCTTTGATTTTGAACTCACCGCCGCCGACCGCGGCAGCTACTCCCTGCCCGGCCCCGCCGTCACCTCCGCATTTCCCTTCGGCCTCACCCAGGCACGCCGCTTCTCACCTCACCACCAGGAACTCCACGTCTACCCCGCCTTCCACCCGCTAACTGAACTCAACATCCCCGCCGGACTCCGCTATCAGCCCGGCGGCCTCGCCCTCACCTCCCAGGTCGGTCAGTCCATGGAGTTCATCGGCACCCGCGAATACGAAACCGGCGACCGCCTCCGCGATCTCCACCCCCGATCCTGGGCCCGCGTCGGATACCCCGTCGTCCGCCAGTATCAGGAAGAATACCTCACCCGCATCGCCATGATCGTCGACACCTACGCCCCGCGCAAACGCGATCGCCCCGCCCTCGAAGCAACCCTCTCCACCGCCGCCGCCATTGCCGACTACCTCTCCCGGCAGGAATACATCGTCGACCTCTTCGCCGCCGGCCCCGAACTCTACGTCTTCCAGGCCGGCCGGTCCCTCGGATACCTCGACAACATCCTCGACATCCTCGCCTGCATCGACCCCTGCGATCACGATCCCCTCGACCGCATCGCCCCTCGCCTCTACGCCGAACTCCGGCAGACCTCCACCGTCATCTCCCTGTTCATGCGCTGGGACGATCCCCGACGCAATCTCGTCCGCGACATTCGAGAGCTCGGCGTCGCCACCCACACCATTGTCATCAACAACGATCACGACGACGCCCGCGCCGCCGCCGCCGATGACGCCCAACACCTCACCGTCGCCCAGGTTCAGCACGGCGTGGAGCAACTGTGATGGGCGAACACCGCGCCACATTCCCCGTCGCCCTCGCCGCCGCCGTCGCCGCAATCTCGCTCGGCGTCGCCGCTGAATCATGGCTCTGCCCCGCCATCCTCATCGCCGTCCTCCTGCTCCATGCCGTCGGTGGCGTCATCCTCAAAACCAAGCCACGCTTCTTCATCGGCCTGCTCATCCTCATTCCCTACGCCATCTGGTGGCGCTACAGCGCCGATCGGGGGCCCACCCTCGTTTACCCCACCCATCTGTTCCTCATGGGGTTCTGCCTTCTGTCCCTCGGCATCTATTACCTGCTTTGCTATCGAAACGGCGGCAGCGTTCACATGGCCCACGGTGCGATCATCTTTGCCTTCGCCCTGTCCGGCACCGCCAGCGAGAACGTGATGTTCAACCGCCTGCTCGTCATCTTTGTCCTCATCACCCTCTGGCAACTGCGCCATGCCTTGTCACTGCCCGCGATGAAGTTCGGTCGAAGTTGGATCACCCGCGCCACCATCCTTCTGATCGTCCTCGCCTGCACCCTCGCCACGCAGAACTATGTCGTCGCCAACTTCCCCACCGTCGGCCGATGGATCAACAACCGGGTCCGAGGGTTCGCGCTCTCCGCCGCCCGCGGTTTCGACGACACCGCGCGCCTTGGATCGATCCGCGGCGTCTGGATGTCCGAATCCGGACAACAGGTCATGCTCCGCGTCTGGTCCGATCAGTTGCCCGGCTACCTCCGCGGCGCCCTCTTCGATGCCTACCTCCAGGGCACCTGGGCCGCCGCCGCAGACTCCCAAACCCTCGAACCCGCCGACACCCATCACGGCCGCAACGTCTTTTCATTCACCGCCCGACAGCCCGACCGGATCAACGGTCACGTCTACGCCGATTCATCGTTGCGCCATGTCTTCTTTCTGCCGCTGGGAACCCATCAGATCAGCTCGTTCGCCGACTCCGTGAACGTCGCCCGCGGCTGGACCGCCCGACCCAACTTCCCCGGCGCATCAGGTGGCTACGGATACTACCAGCCCGTCTCCCCCATGCGCGGACCCACCGATCTTGATCTCGCCGTTCCCCCTCTGCTCCAATCCAAACTCCAATCCATCGCCGACCAAATCGTCGGCGACACCGCCGGCCCTGCCGCAATCATCAAACGCATCGAACAGCACTTCCACCAGAATTACGAATACGAATTCAACATGGAGCTGCGGACCAACAAAGACCCCGTCATCGAGTTCCTCGAAGACAAAGACGCCGGATACTGCGAATACTTCGCCTCCGCCGCCACCCTCCTGCTCCGCACCCAGGACATCCCCGCCCGTTACGTCACCGGCTTCGTCGCCCATGAGCCCAGCCTCGACAATAACTACTGGATCGCAAGAAACCGCGACGCTCACGCCTGGGTCGAAGCCTACCTCCCCGACCAGGGCTGGGTCATCGTCGAACCCACCACCCCCGCCGCCCGGCCCCAATCCAACACCTCCTCCACCCGCGCCCAATTCGCCGACTGGTTCGCCGCGCAATGGCAACGCCTCCTTCAGTTCATCACCCGCGGTGGCCTCGGCGGGATGATCGCCGCGCTGTGGGACGGCCTCATCGTCCTCATGACCCAGATCATCCCCCTTTGGGCTTGGGGCGTCCTCATCGCCGCCGCCGCCCTGTGGTCCACGCGCAGCCGCATCAGAAAATGGTGGGCCCGCAAACGTGCCGCCCCGCAACCCCCTCACATCCTGGCGCTGCAACGCAAACTCACACTCGCCCAAAACCTCTTGGATCCCCACGGCCTCACCCTCGCCCCCGGCGATACCGTCGCTGACTATCTCGACGCCGCCGCCGCTGCCGATATCCCAGAACCCGCCCGCATCGAAGCCGTCCAGCTCCTCACCGAGTATCAACACGACCGATTCCATCCGCCCACCGACGATTCGCCCCCCGCACCAGATATTGGATAATCATTCCATGATCCAGACCTCCAAAACCATCGGTCATGGCCTCGCCCTCGCCATCCTCCTGGTCGCCGCCTCCGCCTGTGGTGCCGCCGATCCCATCTACGATCTCGACGCCATCCTCGCCCCTCCGCTCGATGCCCGCGTCCTGAAGGTCGACGAAGCCGACGACATCGTCATCGAACAAGTCATGTTCCACTCCCACGTCGACCCCCACGTCGACGGTGGCAACAAAGTCGACATCTTCGCCCTCTTCGCCTACCCCAAAGGCGCCCGCGATCTGCCCGCGTTCATCTGGAACCAAAGCGGGCTCGCCCAGGCTTCCGACTACTTCCCCAAAATCGGCGCGAAACGCGGCTACGCCGTCCTTTGCATCGATTTCCCCCAGGCCGGATACCGTTCCACCGGCGGCTACCTGATCAACGGCGGCCTCTCCGTCCCCGAAGATCCCCAACGAGCCCCCATCTATCACGGCGCCGTCGCCCTCCTCCGCGCCGTCAGCTATCTCGAATCCCGTGACCAGGTCGATCCCGACCGCATCGGCATGGCCGGCAGCTCCTGGGGCGGCTTCTACACCACCATGATGGCCGGCATCGACCCCCGCCTCAAAGTCGCCTCCGCCATGTTCGGCTGCGGCTCACTCCAACTCGGCAACTCATGGTGGGACGGCCAGGGACCCGGCCACGGTCCCGACCCCGCCACCCGAGAACGCTGGCGCACCACCCTCGACCCCGCCTGGCGCTTGCCCACCTCCAAAGTCCCCATCGGTTGGTTCACCGGCACCCAGGACGGCTTCTACCGAATGCCCGCCCTCATGAAAACCTACGAAATGGCCGGCGCACAAAAACCCCTCTCCCTCACCCCCAACTGGGACCACGGCCTCCCCCCCCAAATCGACGAACAAGTCTTCGCCTGGCTCGATGTCCACCTCAAAGGCGCACCCGGATTCCCGAAGTTCCAGCTCTGGGAGGTCAAAATCAAACGCTCGGACAAAGACGGGTTCCCCCGCCGGCCCACCGTATCCGTACTGTGGGAAGTCGTCGGCCCCCGCAAAATCGTCGCCGCCGAAATCAATTACAGCTATGGCGAAGCCGGCAGTTGGTCCTCGCGCTATTGGATCACCAAACCCGTCCAGGGCGACATCCTCTACTACGACTCATACTTCCACCGTAACCTGCCCAGCCACGTCTTCGGCTCCGTCATAGATGAAGACGGATTCCGATACTCCACCCCCATCCGCCGCGTCGAACCCTACCAACCCCAACCCGACGACCACTTCACCCTCCCCCCCCTCAAATACGACGGCGTCTCACAATGGGGCGACTTCGAACCCCCGCACGTCGACTACCTCAGACGCATGGCATACATGAACGCCGTCACGAACACCGACGCCCACACCGGCGCCCAATCCGCTCAACTCAAACCTGGTTCCCACCGGCTCGGCCCCCTGCTCTACACCCCAGGCCTCCCGCACCGATTCACCGCCTACCTCAAATCCGAAACCCCCGCCGAGGTCACCATCAAACTCGCCGGCCATTTCGACGGCCAACCCACCACCATCGAGCGCACCATCACCGTCAATCAAACCTGGACCCCCGTCTCTCTCGATATCACCCCGCCCGTCGCCGTCTCCGCCCACCTTAGCCCCCACGTCACCGTCCCCGCCGGCGCGACCGTGCTGATCGATGCCGTCACGTTCCAACCCCATCACACCGAATAATCATCTGTGTCGCGCGGCCGGCCGAGCCCCTTCCCGTAAACCAGCGCCACCGCGCTCAGCGTCGTGCCCCAGCCGATCACCAGCGGCCACAACGCGTTGGGCTCGAATCGGTCCTGCAACATCCAGATCGTCAACATCATGATCGTCAGGCCGATCGTGTTGATCGACAGCTGACCCGCCAGCGTGCGCAAGCTGTGACGCAACTCGTAACTCGCGAACACACCCGCATAGGGAAACGTCGTCACCGCGCCGCCAAGCAACGCCGTCGCATTGAACATGCACAAGCCGATCAGAAACACCCCCGGCGCCTTGATCCACCATGGCGTGATGCTGCGATAGCTCGCCTCCATCGTCCCTCGGTACAACGATACGAATACGACCCAGACCCCAACCAGCGCCCCGCCCATTACCATCGGATGGACCACATCACTGATCCACGGGCGCGTCGCCGCCGCCACCCCCACGAACCACACGATCCCCGCCGTGATGCTCGCCGCCAGCGGCCAGCGCCACCGAATGCGCGTCCAATACACACTCCAGTGGTAGATCACCATCACGATCAGCCCGAAAAAGTGAGTCGTGTCGATCTTCGGCAATTGGTACTCGTCCCCCAACATCGTTCCGCTGCTCAGATACGCGCACGTGAACGGGATCGGCAGCGCCAAAACGAACGCCTTCGCCCGCGGGTGACTCAAATACGCGAACGACGTGACAAACAACGTCAGCGTCCCCGCTGACAGAATCAGCCGCGGCGCCTCCGCAACCAGTTGCTCCATCCAATCCGGCATCGACCGCTCCCAACAAGGCTCGGCATGATACCCGCGCCGTCCGCCGTTACGAATCAATCCGCCCCACACCCCGCCGCTTGACGCCGCCCGCCGATTCACTTGTCATCATGCCACACCCACCATGACCGCCCAGCCCCCACCCCATCAATGTGACCTCAACTTCGATCCCCACGCCCTGATGCCCCGCGCCTTTCCCCCTCACCCCCGTGTGCTTTGCACCCCCGCCGACCTGCACCGCACCCGCGAGTTGATCGCCCAAAACACCTGGCACGCCGACGCGCTGCAACAGCTCATCACCGAACTTGCCGAAGCGCCCCCCATCCCCGACGCGCTCGGCGACACCCCCGACCTCGAACAAAACAGCAAACTGCTCGCCCACGCCCGCGCCGCCGCGCTCGTCTCCCTGCTAACCGACGCACCCCAACACCGCGACACCGCCCGGCGCGCCATGCGCGTCCTCACCCGTCACTACATCAACTGGCCCATCATCGAAGGCTGCCGCGCCCTCCCCCCCAACAACCTCAGCGAAGCCCGCTTCATGCTCGGCCTCGCCGAGGTGATCGACCTCCTCGCCGCCGACCCACTCGACGACTCCGACTTGGCGCTCTTCCAATCCACTCTTGATGCCGCCATCCCCGCCTGCGACGCCGCCCCCCACGCCTCCTGCGGCAACCACAACACCTGGCAGATCGTCGCCCGACTCGCCGTCGGAATCGCCCGCGCCAACCCACAAGACATCCATGATGCACTCTACGGCTGCCCCTGGACCGGCCACAACCCATGGCGACACGGACTCATTCACCAACTCCAACACGACTTCCTCGCCGACGGCTTCCACTGGGAACGCGCGCCCGGATACCACTACTACACCCTCATGGCCGTCACCGAATCCGCCATCCTCCTCCAGAACGTCGGCGTCGATCTCTGGCATGCCGACCTCCCCGCCCAACTCGATCCCTACGAAGTCGACCTCCACCGCGCCTATGGCCCCGAGGGCACACGCAACCTCAAAGCCGCATTCGACGCGCCCCTCTATCAAACATTCCCCAACGGCGACTTCTCCCTCCTCCACGACTCCGGCCTAGCCCACCTGCGCGGCACGCACATCTGGGGCATGCTCTACCAAGCCGCCTATCAAGCCTACAACGACCCCCGCTACGCTTGGCTCATCAACTTAAATGAACAACACATCCCGCCCGATCAGCGCCGCCACCCCGCGCTGCCCAACTTCTGCCAGGATCGCGCGCACCTGTTCGTCCGCACCCACCAAACCGACTGGCCCGCCGGCGCACCACCCCTCGATGATCCCGACCGCCAAATCTCGCAGACTGGCGCCCACCAGCGCGGCTGCACCCTCTTCCCCGCCACCGGCCTCGCCATCCTCCGCGCCCACGCCGCAGACGACCGCGCCCCATCCGTCTCACTCAACTTCGGCCCCCACTCCGCCGGCCATCAGTCCCCCGCCATGCTCCACGTCGATCTCCACGCCAACCATCATCGTCGCACCGATGCCGCCCGCTCCGAAGGCTACGGCGACCCGACCCATCTCACCTGGAACCGCACCACCATCGCCCACAACACCGTCACCCTCGATCACCAGTCTCAGTTCCCCTACGACTTCGAAACCGATTCCATCTGGGAAGCAGACCTTTGGCGCGATCACCCCTCCGACAGCACCCTCGACTTTTTCCAAACCGAAGACCAATTCAAAGCCGTGCGCGCCCACAACGACGCCGTCTACCCCGACGCCCGACTCGACCGCACCATCATCCTCACCACGCAATTCATAATCGATGTCTTCCGCGTCATCAGCGCCGACGCACGCACTTGCGATTGGGCCGTCCACGGCGTCGGCCGCGTCGATCCCCCCAACACCGCCCAACCCATTAACCTCGGCGCCCAACGCGGCTACCGACACTTCATCAACCCGCAACGCTGGCCCGTCAGCGATCCGCGCATCGATCTCACCTGGCGCCTCACCACAGGTCAATCGACCCGCGCCCAAATCATCCTCCCAACCCGCGCCCAGCTCATCACCGCCACCGACCCCGCTTGCCCGCACCCGCACCTCTTCGGCGTCGACCCCGATGAAGACTCCCGCCGCACCACCGCCATCGTCCGCGCCAAATCCGATCGCGTCGTCTTCATCTCCCTCTGGCAATTCGATGCCGAAACCCCCGCCGACTTCACCGCCGATCCACCCCACGCCGACGCCGACATTGTGCTCCATGCCCGCATCAACGACGATACCCGCACCTGGCGATTGCCTTACCCCCCCGATCCCGTAACCTGCGATCCCTGATGTTTCCCTCAAAACTGTTGAACCAATCCGCCCCGCTCACGTCTAAACAAGATGTCAGGCAAACCCACCCACCCCCGGGCCGCCGCCGATGACGTTGATCGGCCCAACCCCGCTCAACCGGAGGACCACCCATGATCCGCCCCCTGCCCCTGTCTCTCGCCGCGCTGCTCGTCACGACCGCACTCCACGCCGCCCCGCCTCAGGACCCCGACGTCAGCCTCACCGTCTACTCCTCCGCCGACCCGCGCGGCTTCGACCCCCAGCAGTTCATCGCTCAGCAGCGCGCCGGCTACAACCCCAACTTCGCATCGCAGGTGCCCGGATTCGGCGTCATCCGTGATACCCGGACCATCTCCCTCAAACCCGACGTCAACACCGTCCGTTTCACCGACGTCGCCGCCTTTATCGATCCCACCACCGTCAGCTTCGCCGACGTCTCACCCCATGCCCGAAATGCCAAGCCTGACAAACTGCCCAGCATCATCGAACAAAGCTTCCAGTTCGATCTCGTCAGCCCCGAAAAACTGCTCAACAAATACATCGATCGGTCCATCACCGCCCGTATCCTCCTTGCCGACGGCGGCCACGAGGACGTCACCGGTAGCCTCCTGTCCAACACCCAGGGCCAACTCGTCATCCAAACCGGCGCCGGCCTGCGCATCCTCCAACGCTCACAAGTTCAACTCAAACTTGCCGACCTCCCCGGCGGCCTGATCACCCGGCCCACCCTCGAATGGCTCGTCCAGTCCCCCGACGACGCCCCTCGCGACCACCGCATCCGCACCACCTACCAGACCGGCGGCATCACCTGGCGCGCCGACTACAACCTCCTGCTCAACCAGGACGACACCAAAGCCGACATCAGCGCCTGGGTCTCCCTCATGAACCTCTCCGGCATCGCCTACGAAAACGCTAAACTCAAACTCATCGCCGGCGACGTCCAACGCGTGCCGTCCGCCGGACAGTACGATCGCCGTCGAATGGAGAAAAGCATGATGATGGCGGCCGAATCCGCCGCATTCGAAGAAAAGGAATTCTTCGAATACCACCTCTATACCCTCCCCCGACGCACCACCGTCCGCAACAACGCCACCCAGCAGATCGCCTTGTTCCCTGCCGTCCCCGATGTCAACGTCGACAAAGTCCTCCTCTACAACGGCCTGCCCGATGCCGCCCACTGGTCCATCGCGCGAAATCCCCATCTCGATAAGAACTTCGGCAACCAGTCCAACAAGAAAGTGGACGTCTACATTCGCCTCGACAACTCAGAAGAAGACGGCCTCGGCAAACCACTGCCCAAAGGCAAGGTCCGCGTCTACAAACGTGACGACGCCGACGACTCGCTCGAATTCGTCGGCGAAGATCTCATCGATCACACCGCCAAAGGCGCTCAAATCCTCATCCGCGTCGGAAACGCATTCGACGTCACCGGCGAACGCACCCAGACCGATTTCAGCATCGACAAACGCGGACACGTCATCACCGAGTCCTACCGCATCAAACTCAACAACGCCAAGGACAACCCCGTCAACGTCGTCGTCAAGGAATTCCTCTACCGCTGGCACAACTGGCGAATCACCCGACAAAGCGACGACTTCAAGAAGATCGATTCCCGTACCATCGACTTTGAAGTCCAGGTCCCCGCCGAGTCCTCACGCCAGATCGAATACACCGTCCGCTACACCTGGTAATCACAGAAACATGCTCCCGCTATCCGCCGTGCGTTGACACCGCGTCCGGTTGCCCTAGATTGGCCTGCATCCACCCAAGGGGTGACCCCGGCGCATGCTCATCTTGGCCGAAACATTGCACCGCATCGACCCATTCGCCATTCGTATCTGGGGCGACTTTGGCATCCGATGGTACGGCCTGTCCTATGTCGCCGGATTCTTCGTCTCCTGGCTCATCGTCCGCGCCCTCGCCAAACGCGGACGGTCTCAATTGCCCGTCGCCCGCGCCGCCGACTTCATCGTCACCATCGCCGTCGGACTTGTCGCCGGCGGCCGGCTCGGCTACTGCCTCATCTACAACCGACCATTGCTCGTCGATTTCTCCGCCGACTTCCCCTTCTGGGGCGTCTTCGCCATGCACCGCGGCGGCATGGCCAGCCACGGCGGCATCGTCGGCCTCATCCTCGCCTGCATGTGGTTCGCCCGGCGCAACCGCGTCAGTGCGCTGCACCTGCTCGACCTCACCACCATCGGCGGCACCATCGGCGTGTTCTTCGGCCGCATCGCCAACTTCGTCAACGGCGAACTCGTCGGGCGCGCCTGTTCCGACAAACTGCCCTGGGCCATGAAGTTCCCCCAGGACATCACCGAGTGGGCTTCAAGCTCCAAATGGTCCGCCGATCATCTGCGCACCCTCGAACCGGTCATGCAGCTCGAGCCCTTCAATCGAATGCCCGGCCAATGGACCGCCCTCGTCGACCAGGCCGTCGCCAACCCCAACCCCGACACCGGCCAGAAAATACACGACCTCCTCAGCCGCGTCGTCGACGCCACCCAATCTTCCGACCCCACCGGCAACGCCATCGCCGCCCAACTCACCCCGCTCATCGCCAGCCGCCACCCCTCCCAAATCTATCAGGCCCTCATGGAGGGCCTCGCCCTGTGCATCATCCTCCTGCTCATCTGGCGCGTCCCCCGCAAGCCCGGCGTCATCGCCGCATGGTTCCTCCTGGGCTACGGCATCTTCCGAATCGCCGGCGAGCAATTCCGCGTCCCCGATTACGACGTCAACAAACTCGAACAGCTCACCAACATCACGCGCGGGCAATGGCTCAGCAGCATCATGGTCCTCGCCGGCATCGCGCTGCTCTGGCTCTGGGCACGCCGCGACGTGCCGAAAATAGGCGGCTGGGGCAAAGCCGGTCGCGATCAAACCCCCCCCCCGCCCGCCCGCCCATCGGACTAACCCCATGTCCCTCGACAAACTGTTCACCAATCCAAATCCCCCCATCCCAATCCGCGGCATGCACCTTGATCTCAAAGGCTCCCCGCCCACCCCGCAGCGCCTCCTCAGCCTCCTCCGCCTCTTCGCCCAACTCCGCATCAATGCCGTCCTCATTGAATTTGAAGACATGTTTCCCTGGACCGTTGATCCTCGCTTCCGCTGCGAGACCGCTTACGCCGCCGATACCGTCCGCGCCTTCGCCGCCGAAGCCGCCGCCCTCAACATCCAGGTCATCCCCCTCGTCCAGTGCCTCGGCCACTGCGAAGTCCCCCTCAGCGGGCCCGGCAACGAATCACTCCGCGAAATCCCCCACCGCGCCCAGGATCTCAACCCCCTCGCCCCCGGCGCGCGAGACCTGATTGAAAGCATGGTCGAAGATGTCCTCGCCCTCTGTCCCGACATCCAATACTTCCACCTCGGCGGCGACGAAGCTTGGCACTTCGGCACCCACCCCGACACCAAAACATTCATCGAGCAAAACAGCCCCGGCGCGCTCTACCTCCATCACGTCCAGCCCATCCTCGACAAACTCAACGCCCGCGGCGTCACCCCCATCCTCTGGCACGACATGATGCGCCAATGGGATGATCGCGCCCTCGACCAACTCGCCCCCAACGCCCACCTCATGTGCTGGGGCTATGCCCACCCCGATCGGCTCGGCGATCTCATCACCCCCGATCACATGCAGCGCTTCACCGACCACGGCATCCAGCTCTGGGGCGCCGGCGCCTACAAAGGCGCCAACCATCACACCGCCGATCGCCCCGCGCTTGCCGCCCACGTCGCCAACGCCCTCTGGTGGACCCGACAAGCCGCGCAATTCAACATGCATGGCGTCATCGCCACCGCATGGAGCCGCTACGCCACCCACCGCGTCCAATGTGAAACCATCGAGGCCAGCCTCGATTCCCTCGTCCACGTCGCCCGCATCCTTCACGATGCCGCCGCCTGGCCCGACCCCGAACAATCAAGCCGCGCAGCCCTCGCCGCCCTCGGCCAGGCCGACCACTTCCAGGCCTGCGCCGACGCCGCCCAGCGCCTCGCCGACCTCCGCACCAGCGCCTGGATTGAGATCCAGTTCGTACGCGAACTCATCTGCACCGCCACCATCGATGCCCGCCGTCGCACCTCCGGCACCCTCATCGACGTCACCCGGGGACTCGGCGCCATCGTCGACGAAGCCGACGCCATTGCCCGCGACTTCGCCGCCGCCCATCACAACCACATCGATTCCCTCTGGGTCCGGCGCTACCTCGCCGAGCGCATCGAACCCATCCGCGAAGAACACGCCGCCCTCGACGCCCGCGCTCGACAACTTAATCCCGTCGGCTACGCCGCCAACCCCGGCTGATCGAACGTCACCTTCATGTCCGTTGCATGGAGCGCCGCATGTCAAGGCGCCCCTCCCCGATCCTAGAACGGCAACCCGACCTGACGCCGCATCTCATCCAACACCCGCATGTTTTCCATCGTGTCCGCGCGAGTCACCCGCGGCGCAGCCCCATCAAGAACCGTCGCCGCGAAATCATCTGCCTCCATCGCATACAGCGGCTCCGGCGCATCCACCGTGAACGTCTCCCGCGGCTTCGGCGGCGGACCACCCGAGCCCGCGTCCGCCTTCGGTGGCGTCATCCGGCAAACCGTGTACGCCGCCCCCTCAACCGGCGGCTTCCACGGGATCGGCACCTCAATGTAACCCGCCGTCCCGCTCACCACCGCCATGTTGTTCGTCTGCGTCTGCATCCCACACACAAACGTCGCCAGCACGTCATTCGCAAACTCCATCGTCCCTGCCACCAGATCGTCAACCCCGCATTCGTGCAGATGACCCGCCGCATGCACCGCCGTCGGCTCCGACCCCGCGATCATCCGACTGAAATTGATGCAGTAACATCCAATGTCCATCAATCCTCCGCCCGCCAACTCCACGCTGAAACGACTGTTCCCCTCCCATTGCTTCAGCGCATACGAAAAACTCGTCCGCACCAGTGTCACGCGCCCAATCGCTCCGTCCGCAATCGTACTCAACACCGCCGCCGTCAGCGGATGCGACCGATACATGAATGCTTCGATCAACACCAGCCCCGCCCGCTCCGCTGCGTCGAACATCCGCTCTGACTCTTCCCGGTTCACCGCGATCGGCTTCTCACACAACACGTGCTTCCCCGCCTCAAGCGACTTTAGCGTCCATTCCATATGCATCGAGTTCGGCAGCGCAACGTAAATCGCATCCACCTCCCCATCCGCCAACAGCTTTGCATAGCTCCCATGCGCACGCGCCACCCCGAATTCCGCCGCGAACGCTTTCGCCTTCTCGCCGCTCCGAGAACCGCACGCCGTGACCCGTCCCCGCCGCGCACCCGCCACGTCTCCCGCAAACTGCCGCGCGATGTTCCCAACGCCCATGATGCCCCATCGCAATGCGCTATCCATACATCACTCCCAATTCATTGCAAGTAACCATGCCGTCGCCCTACGTCAGACGCTTCACCAATACACGGTGCAGCCCCACGCCCTTCACGTCAAACGCTTCCGACGCCGTCGTCCATCCCAATCGCTCATAGAACCCCACCGCACCCTCGCGTGCATTGCACCACATCAACCGAATCGGCGACGCCAAACCCAATAACCGTTCCGATTCCACCGCCAGCAGCGCGCCAATCCCGCGTCCCTGATACGCCCCCAGTACACCCATCCCCCGCAACTGCCACGCCGCCTCCCCGTCTCGTTCCCCGCACAGATACGTCGCGCACCCGACGTTCTGTTCACCGACGAACGCCCCGATATGCCTTGTCGTCTCCGCGTCATCCCCGTCAAACGCCCCCGTCGCCCGATCCGTCCCTTCAATGATCACCGCCATCCGCACGCCCATGATCTCATCCACCCCAGCCCCGCGCACCACCACCCGCTCGCCATTGATCGTTATCTCGCCGCTGCTCATCGCAGAAACCGTCCCCCGTTGATGTCAATCAACGCCCCGTTCACGAACCGGCCCGCATCCGAAACCAAAAACATCACGACCCCCGCCACCTCCTCCGCCGTTCCGTTCCGCCCCACCGGCGTCTCCGTGCGATACTGTGCCAGCCGCTCCGGACTCGAAAACACCTCATGGTGCCGCGTCTCAATCACACCCGGCATGATCGCGTTCGTCCGCACCGCCGGCGCCAGCTCCCGCGCCAGCGTCCGCGTCATCACCTGCAGTCCGCCCTTCGCCGCCGCGTACGCCCCCGCCCCGTTCGCGCCCCCCGTCTGAACGCTCAACGAAAGGTTGTTCACAATCACTCCGTGCCCCGACGCCTTCAAGTGCGGTATCGCCCGCCGCGTCACCACAAACGCGCTCGTCAGATTCGTCGCCAGCACCTGATTCCACAAATCCACCGAGCACTCCTCAAGCGTTGCCCGCTCGATCGGTGACCCCGCATTATTAAATAGCACGTCCAGCCGCCCCCGCGCACTCACCAGCCCATCCACCACGCCGTTCGCCGCCGCTTCGTCCGTCAGGTCAGCCCCCAGCAACATCCCATCACCCCCGCCCGCGCGCACCGCATCCAGCGTTTCGCCCGCCTCATCCTTGCTGCGGTGATAGTGCACCCCCACAAACGCGCCGCTCGCGCCCAGCGCCGTTGCCGTCGCGCGACCGATCCCGACCCCCGCCCCCGTCACCAGCGCCACCCGATCCGACAGGTCCTGATCCCTCATGCCAAGGCCCTCCCACAATTCCTTTAGCTCGATAATGATTCTATCTAAACCCGCCTGGCATCTCAAGTTCCTGATAATAAACAGGTTACATCCGGCATGCGATCGGGTCCATCACGCGAACCCCACCCCGTCCCTGTCGTATTAACTCATGCAGAAAGGACCACATCCATGAAACTCGATGTACGCAGCGTAAACTTATCCGCGTCCGACCCCATCAACCAATACGTCGATCAAAAACTGGCCGCTGCCGTCGGTCGATTCTTCGACCACGTCCGCGCCGTCACCGTCCATCTCACCAACGCCCGCGAGCCGCACCGCGGCGCCGATCCCCGATGCCAGGTCTGCATCCGCCTCATCAACGGCTCACAGTTCTGCATTCAGGATCAGGAGCCCGACCTCTATTCCGCCATCAACCACGCCATGTCGCGACTCAAGCGGACCCTCTCCCGCCGCATCGAACGCCAACGCGATCGCAAGCGACATCCCGCCGAGTGATCGTCCCCGCCAACCGATCACTGCCCAACCTGCCGTATCACCTCTGCCGCCTGCTCCACCGATGCAGCCGTGCCGTGATAGAAATACGCGCCCAACCCGATCGTGAACACGAAACATCCAAACAGCGCGTGCTCGATCGACGCCGCCGCCAGCGAGCGCGTCCGATCGTACGTCCACGCGAACAGCAACCCGCCGATCAGCGTCAGCGCCGGCGCCTGCCAGTTCAAAAACACAATGTGCATCCAGGAAAACGCCAACCCACTCATCACGATCATGAACCACCGCGCGTCAAACAACGCTCGGTAACGCTGAAACATGAACGCGCGATAGACAAGCTCCTGCGGATAAACCGACAACACCGGATACGCCACCATCACGATCGCCCACACTTCCGGCTTCGCCCGCACGAAACCGAACAGCCGATCCGGCGCGAACACCCACGTCACGCCCCCCAGCACCGCCGCCAACCCCACAAACCGCAGCATCAGCGCCCCAATCGCCGGCCCTACCGCCGACCCGCGCCAAAGCTGACGCCGATCAAACTCACGATCCCTCAACACAAGAACCAGACACCCCAGCGCGAATACCCCCAAAGTCACCAACAACAAACCCCGCCGCGGCAATTCCGTCATTGCCGCCGGCACCCCGACAAACAGAATCAGGAACTCAACCAACAAGTAAACGCGACGTCCCATGGTCGCACATCCTAGACCCGTGTTAGACTGTTCGCACCATGCCGTTGATCCCGATTGCCGACCTCAACGATCCCCGCCTTCAACCCTTCCGACAGATGAAAGACCGCCGCCTCGCCCGATCCGATGGCCTGTTCATCGCCGAAGGCGCCAACGTCGTCGACCAACTCACCACCAGCACCTTTCAGATCCACGCCCTGCTCACCGCCGAACGCTTCGCCGATCGCTATCACCAACGACTCCCGCCCGACACCCCCATCTACGTCCTGCCCGAGCCGCAGATCGAACACGTCATCGGCTTCAAGTTCCACCGGGGCGTCATCGCCGCCGGCCGACGCCAGCCCCTCGCCGCACTCGACCACGTCATGGCCCAACACCTCGGCCAAACCACCTGGCTCATCTGCCCGCAAATCTACGACGCCGAAAACCTCGGCGCACTCATCCGCATCGCCGCCGCCTTCGGTGTCGACGGCCTCATCCTCGGCCCAACCTGCTCCGACCCCCTCTGGCGCCGAACCATCCGCGTCTCCATGGGCGCCGTCTTCCACCTTCCCATCGTCCAGTCCGACGACCTCGAACGCGACCTCCAACGCCTCCACGACCAATTCAACCTCACCCGCATCGCCACTGTCCTCGATGACGCCGCCCAGCCTCTCGCCGCTACCCCGAGGCCCGACCGCGTCGCCATCCTCCTCGGCAACGAAGCCATCGGACTTCCCTCATCCGTCACCGACATCTGCGATGCGAAAGTCACCATCCCCATGAACGTCGGCGCCGATTCGCTCAACGTCGCCGTCGCCGCCGCCGTCTGCCTCTACCACTTCACCCAGGCCGCGCCGGCCAATAAACATGTGAATTAAGCTTCCGCCCCCGCCCCGACCAGCGCATCGATCCGCTGATCCAGGTCCGCCATCGCCGCGACAATGCGCGCCACCTGCGGATTGTCATCCAACGTCCCCCGCACCGCCTCGAAGTCTGCCGCCGCGTCTGTCGCATCCCCGTCCTGTCCGTAACCCACCCGCGACCCTTCATCAAAATCCTTCGCCGCATCTTCCAGCACCGCTCTGAAATGCGCGCCCCGCGCTTTCAAAAACCGCTGCGCCATCGCCCCCATCGCCGCATCATCCATCGCATCCAGATCCGCCCCCGCATGGGACGCATAAGCGCGCTTCACCCACGCCCACGCATCTTCCCTGCACCTCCGTTCAATCCCATCAAGCGCCGCGAAGAACCCATCCACATCCGCGATCGCCCCCGATTCGATCGCCCCGCACAACCCATCCAGCCGCGCCCGCCCCATCACCAGTCCTCCCACGTCCACCCACGCATCGCCCGCCGCCGCGCCGTCCGCCGTCTCCAGCGCCTCCGCGACCGTCTCTCCGTTCGCCGCCCCCGCCTCCAGCCGCGCCACCACCTGCTCCAGCAAATACATCTCAATGCCCACCGCATAAAACCGCCGACCCTTCTCAATCGCATCCCGCGTCAGCTCCGCGCCACCCACCGTCGTCGTCGCTTCATCATCACCCATCGACGCATCAAGTCGTTCCAGTTCCGCCGCCGCCTCGATCATTCGACCCACCGTGTACGGACCAAACACCTCACCACTGATCCGATCCCGCCCCCGCGCCCCGCGGCCCGCCGCACACTCCAACCAGCCCGCCTCATGCCGCGCGTGCCCGATCCGCGAAACATTGAACCCTGGCGCCACGCGGCTCTTCCCCTCCGCCGTGCCCATCACCAGCGAAAACGGAAAGACCGACGTGTCAATGCTCCGCGTGTGCCGCCCCAGCACCGTCGAGAACGCCCCCAACCGGCTCGGCCAAATCAAATAACTGTCCGACCCGGTCTTGACCCCCCGCTCCAACCTCCCCTCATGCACCGCGCCAACCTTGTACATGTGATTCGATTGATTCGTCCCCGAGCCCACGTTCAGAAAACTCGTCGCCACCGCGACCAGCAGACTCGACTTGTGATGCGTCACCCCGAACGGCCCGCAAAACCAACTGCACCCCTCGCCCTGCGCCGCATGACTATGCGCAAACATCAACGAATGTGACAACGAAAATCCGTGCTCCACACAGCACCCCTGCCCCACGTATGAACTGTCCACCATCGCCCCCGTCAACACCGATGCCCCCTCCGCGATCACAAAGTCCGCCGCCCCCACGCCAGCCCCGATCGTCGTCCGCCTCGCCGCATCACTCAGCACCGTCCCGTTCACCAGCGATGTCGCCGCCTCCACCACCGCGCCGTCCCCGATGTTCACGTCCACCATCCGCGCCACGCCTCGCACCACCGCGCCCGCCCCGATCCGTCCCCGATCCGATTTCGCCGCCGCCGTCGCTCGCGCCGCGATTCCTTCAAGCCGCGCCACCAGACCCGGCCGATACCGATACATGCACATCAGATAAGCGAACTGCGCGTTCAGTTCGTCAAACAACACCACCTCGCGCCCGCCCCCCTCGTTCAGCACGCGCACTCTCACCCCGTGGCCGAACGTCGCCCCCGGGTTCGTCTCGACCCGCCCCACATCCTCAATCAGCGCGCCATCACCAATGTCGTAGTTCGCAACGTGCCCGCCGACGTTCGCGATGCGCACGTCATCCCCGATGACGCAATCCCCGATCCACGCACCAAAAAGCCCCGCGCACTTGCGCACCGTCTCTCCCACCTCACCCGTCAGTTTGCCGATCTTCACCGCACCATTGAAATGCACATCCCGCACCCGACCCGCGCTAAACCCGTCCGCCACCATCACCCCCGACCAGTCCTGCGCACTGCACCCCTGGCCGATCAGCTTCGCCCGTTCCCCCTCCCGCAATGCGCGGTATGTCCTGTTGGCCTGCACGCTCCGAATCAACTCATCACCTCGCAACAAGTTCACATGGTTCCCGCGCGATCCCCGCCTCCGCATCACCCGGCGCCGTCATCACGCTCAGCCGCCTCCCAACCCCACAGATAAAACGCTCCGCCTCTCCACTTTGTTCGCGCCGCCCCGCATCCAACTTGATCCGCAGCAGATCCATAGCTCATCCATCCCGCACCGTCGCGACCGGACAACCATTTCCCGAAATCCATCTTGATGCAATAGGTGTTATCGGCCCGAAAGGCGACCATCTTCACCGCCTTCTCCGCCGCCCGCCGATGCCACATCCTCAGCAATCCCACACCGCCGTATCCCCCGCCGCTTCGCCCCTCCCCGTGCCCCAGCCCGCCCCCGCTCCGTCTGTTACACTGCCCGCCGGCCGCGTCCGGATTCAAATCCCGTCATCGTTCTCGCTCCCGGAGTATCCCTCGTGAACAGCATCAACAACATCGAAGTCATCCGCAAACACATGGCCGACGGACACGTTGCCATCGGCACCGGCGTCACCCTCGCCGACCCCGCCGTCAGCGAACTCAACGCCGAAGTCGGCTATGACTTCACCTGGATCGACACCGAGCACAATCCCCTCGATCTGTCTGTCGTCGATCATCACATCATGGCCCATCGCGGCACCAGCACCGCCCCCTTCGTCCGCGTCCTGCAAAACGAAGTCAACACCATCAAGCCCATCGTCGACATGCACCCCGCCGGCATCATCGTCCCCCAGGTCAGCACCCGCGCCGAAGCCGAAGCCGCCGTCCGCGCCTGTCGATATCCACCCGTCGGCGTGCGTGGCTACGGACCCCGCCGCGGCATCCGTTACGGGAAGATCCCCCAACTTGAGTACCTCGAACAAGTCAAAAACGATCCCATCCTCGTCATCCAGATCGAACACATCGACGCCGTCAACAACATCGACGATCTCCTCGACGTTCCCGGCATCGATGTCTACTGCTTCGGCCCCAACGACCTGTCCGGCTCACTCAACAAACTCGGACAGCACGACGACCCCGAAGTCGTCGCCGCCATCGAAACCGCCGCCCAAAAAATCTGCGCCGCCGGACGCACCCTCGGCGCCTCCGTCGGCTACAGCGATGAATCCTTTGAACGCTGGATGAAACTCGGCGTCAAGTGGATCAACGCCGGCGCCGACTGCGGCAACCTCTTCAACATCAATCAACGCATCCTCCAGGCCGCTCGATCCCGCGCCACCTGATCGACGCCCTCTGCCCCCCTATGATGCTTCGCCGATCCAAGTCAAGGACGCCCGCGCCAATGCAAACTGTCGACGATCGATTCCAATACGGCCCATCCGAACACGCCGCCTACCAGGACCGCGGCTACTACCTCTTCGATCACTTCCTCACCCCCGAAGCCGTCGCCGACTACCAGGCCCGCGTCCGCGACATGCTTGCCCGCCGACACGAATCCGTCCCGCCAGAAATGATGATCGGCGTCCACCAGATCGAGCCTTGGATCTTCGACATCGCCGCCCAACCCAAACTCCTGGACATGATCGAACACCAGATCGGCCCCGACATCCTGCTCTGGGCCTCGCACATGCTCTGCAAACCTCCCCACACCGGCGACGCCGTCCCTTGGCATCAGGATGCGCCCTACTGGAATATCTCCGGACGTTTCAGCGCCGGCGTCTGGATCGCCTTCGACGACGTCGACGAACAAAACGGCGCTATGTCCGTCCTCCCCGGATGGCACAAAAAAGGAACATTCCCCGTCCAGGATTCCCATTCCATCAAGGGCTTCCACTCCGAAATCGTCCCCGCCCAGCTCCCCGATGATCTCGATCAGCGCCGCGTCCCCTACATCCTCAACGCCGGCCAGATGGGCATCCACGACGTTATGATCCCCCACAACTCGCCGCCCAACACCTCCGATCGCTGGCGCCTCGTCCTCGTATTCCGCTACATCGCCGCCGACGCACAGCTCGGACCCAACACCTACCACAACTATAAGAACGGCCAACCCTTCGAACGCGAATTCACCCTCATGCGCGGCCGGGACGTCCAGAACCTCGGCCTCCGCCGAAGCCCGTTCGAAAAATCAACCGCATAACCAGTCCCCCCGAATCGCCCCGCGCCCCACGCCGCTCGATTACTGCGGATTCGTCTCCGCCTCCACCCGCGCCGCCACCCGCTTACGCAATTCCCGCATGCGCCGCACCGTCGCGATCTCCGCTTTCAACGTGATCTGATCCCGCATCGTCTGCGCCAGCCACGCCGGATGATCCTTCGGCTTGTGCACCTCCAGATACGTCTTGTACGGATCGATCAACTTGAACATCACGTAAACCTGTTGACCCGTCGCCGAACGAACTTCCATGATCCCGTCCGCCGCCGTCAGACGCTCCTGAATCACGTGAAGTTCCATCTCCGACACCACCTCCTGAATCGCGTCACGCACGTCCCGGCTCGACGCGCCAACATGCTGCTGATAACCCCCCGAATAAGGCGAACCCTTCGCATGCTTCACCTGCATCCCGCAGCCCGACGCCATCCCTGCCGCCGCGAGCACCGCAAGCACAACACACCGCTGCATCCATTGGCGATTCATCATGCAAGCCTTCCTTGGCCGTGTGAACGCTTCACCCCGTCGCATCGGCCGTCGCCGACCTTACGATTCGTATCGGGTCGCGCATTCCAATCTCTCCACCCACGTGACCGATAACCCCGCTCGCCATCCCCCGACTCACTGCTCAAACCGCGCCATCGATTCGTGCAGCTCCACCACCGCCAGCAGCGCCATCGCCGTCGCGAACAGAGGCTGCTGATTGTCCGTCAGCGATACCCGCACCCCCCCCAAAGACGCCTTCGCCCTCGGCATGTACCACGTGCTCGTCGGCCCCACCGTCAGTTGTGACAGATACCGCGCCCCCAACCCCGTGTTGATCAGCCATCCCACCCGATCCTCTTCCGCCACGAAGTTGCGAACCCGCATCGCCCCCGCCATCGTCATCACAATCGATGCCGATCGCCAGTTCGGCTCACCAAACAGATCACTCCCCACCGCGAAACCGCCCACCGTGTCCGCAATGTACGTCGGATCCTCCGTCAGATTGATCGGACGGACCTGCTTCTCCCACAACGACTGGCACAACTGCTCCAACGTCAACAACCCCGGCGTCGGATGGCCCAGCCGCGCTAGATCGAACTCCGCCATCGCCAGCCACGGCAGTGCCCCCACCAGCCGATCATCTTCAATCCCCTGCCACAACGCCTTCAGCGCCGCCTGAGCCTGACGCAAATGCGTCGCATCACGTGTCTGTTCGTACATCCGAACCATCGCCCACGTCCCCAGCGCCTGCTTCGGCACCGACGCCCGCGCACTGTCCGGCGACATCGCTTCCCGGAACCACCCGTCCCCCCCCTGCATCGCCCACACCTTCGCATGCAACCGATCACGATCGTTCTTCCGACTCGACGCGCCCGGCATCTCCAGCATCGCGATCAGCGCCATCGCACTCGCGCCCAACCGGACCTGCCGCCTCGCCCCGCCCTCGCCCCTCCCGTCCGACAACTGATCCACCACGATCGCCGCCGACCGCCGCGCCATGTCCAGCAATGCCTGCCGCCCCTCCGCATCATCCACCGCCACCTTCCCCCACCGCGCCAGCGCGTAACTCGCCAACGCCGCCTCTTCACTCGATGCCACCGACTGCAGCGTCAGTCCCGAGCTCGGCAGATAGGTCCCAATGAACCGGCCGTTCGGCATCCGTCGATCGACCAGATGGGCCACCATCGATTCGCCCAACGACAACAGGCCCGCGTCATCCAGCGGCGTCGTCGGCAACACCACGTTCCCCCGCGTCAACTCAAGCACCGCCGTCCCCGGTTCCTGACGCACCAGATGGATCACGTCAAATCGATGGAGTGGCGGCCCGTTCAACGTGCCGATCATCTCCATCACGTGCATCGGAAAACCCAACTGCTTCAACAATTGCTTCAACTGACCGGCCGGTGACGTCCGATTCGCGATCGCCGACCCCGGAAAACTCCACGCCCACTGCTCATCCCCACCCCGCATCGCCAACCCGTCCCGACCCATCACCGCGTGCTTCGGCAGTTGATCCAGCGATTGCAGATCGATCAGCGTCGGCGTCGTCGCCAACTGCATGTCCAATACCAGGTCGTCCGCCAGCTTCGGCTCCGTCACCGGCGGCTCCGCGCCCATCGCCACCGTCGACAGCCCCCGGAACGTCCTCACCTTGTTCAGCGCCGTGTTCACCGCGTGACCCACATGCCACATCATCGATCGCGCCGGGCCTTCCCCGCCCACCGCCGACGTCGCGTACCCCAGCGCCATCCCCCGTTGACGCAGCGTCACCCGTACCGCCGCGAAGTCCTCCACGTCCAGCGCCACCGTCTCCGCCGGAATCCATCCCGACGCCACCCACCGCTCCGCCAGTCCATATATCTGCTCTGCCAGCGCCGCATCCAACGGGTCACCCGCCGCACGCCCCGGCAGCACGCTCAACACCGTCAAGATGACCCCCAGCACCAAACTAAACCCCCCCATGTCGCGTCCACGCAACATCCCCACGATTCGACCAGCTCTGGATTGATAGGGGTGGTATTCGTTCAAGTCAAGTAATCACAATGGTTTAACGTACTACGCCGCCGCCCGGTTCCCGCCTTGGCACGGCCATTGATTGTCTTAAACCAGTCACCGGTCAAACGAGGCGATGCCATGTTTGCGATCAGCGATCCCACCATCTCCAACCGCCGCAAGGTCCTGATGCTCACCCTGTTGCTCTTCGCCGCGCTCTGCTAAGAAAGCATACCCGCCCGAACCGCCCACGCAATACCAGTTCCAACCCCGCCTCCGGATCCGACCCGATCATCATAGTCCAATAAATCCGTCGGTCCCGCGAGGCGGTTGCGCCGACCCAACGCTGACGCGTCGTGGCCCCGATCGTCGTCCCACGGCCTCCAACTCAAACTAGTGGCGCGTCATTCTACGACTTTCGGGTATAGACGTTTGAGTTTGATGCGGGCGTCGTCGGTCGTGAACTGCCGGTCGACGCCGAT
>NYZD01000188.1 GCA_002685935.1 Planctomycetaceae bacterium
AGCGATTCGCCGACACGTGCGGCCGTGGTCGTCGCAACGCAACGCCCGACAGATCGGCGTCGACCGGCAGTTCACGACCGACGACGCCCGCATCAAACTTAAACGTCTATACCCGAAAGTCGTAGAATGACGCGCCACTAGTTGGCGACGCGAACATGTGGATGCGGTTGCGGCGGGCTTGCGCCGCGTCTTTGTTGTGACTAACCGCCGGTGCCGGCAGGGTAGCGGTCGGGGGTTTTGCCGTTGTAGCGGGTGAATCTGAGTTTGGCGGGCAGGGGGAAATCGTGCTCGTCCCACAGGGCGAGTTGCTCCTGGTGTCCGAGGCGGAGCCAACGGTTGGCCATGAAGGGATAGAACCAGGCGAGGCCCATGGCGTCCCAGGTGGAGATGCCGTCGGCGCCGTTTTGGTAGTCGGCGAGGGCTTTGTTGAAGTATTCGTTGGGGCGGACGTGTTCGGCGACCCAGGAGTAGAGACCGGGCGTGCCGGTGACCCACATGGGGAAGACTTTGCAGTCGGCGGCCTGGCAGAGGTCGGTGAAATACTTGACGTCGGTTTCGACGAAGGCCTGGGCGAGCCAGCGGTCTTCGTAGTCGGCCCAGGGGTAGGGGCACATGACGTCGATGAGTCCCTCAGCGACCCAGGTCTCCACGTCGAAACTGAAGAACTGATTGGCGGCGCGATCGCCGAGGACGACGTGGACGATCTTGATGCGGTCGAAGCCCTTTTCCTGGGCGACTTGGTCGAGGAGGGCGCGGAGCCGGCGCATGAATCGGGTGAGGATGTCGGCGCGCCAGTTTTGGAGGCGTTCGTCGCGGTCATCGAGGGTGAGAGGGTCGACGCCGTGCCTGGCCTCGAAGCCTTCCATGGCGGCGGGTTCGAAGAGGATGAGACCGGGGTCGCGGCAGAGGAAGTAGCCGTAGCCATCGATGCCGGTTTCGGCGGCGGCGCGGGCGCGGCGGAGCATGTAATCCTGAACCTCGGGGTGTGCGTAGCTGGCGTGATGGGTGTGGGTGCCATCGCGATCGAGGCAGTGCCAGTCGGGGTTTTGGTTGAAGTCGGTGACGCGCTGGTCGTCGGAGTGGTGGTAGCTGCTCCATGCGCCGGGTCGATCACAGGCGTAGGCTTCGATGCCGAGTTCGCGGGTGTCCTGGCGCAGGCGTTTGAGTGAGGGCGCGCCGCCGGGGGTGAACAAGTCGGCGGTGCGATGGCAACCGGCGATCCAGGCGCAGAGGTCGCGGTTTTTGACGGCCTGGTAGAAGAGTTGGCGATCGGATTCGGAGTAGGTATCGCCTTTTTGGATGAGGCGTTTGTGCTGGGGGTTGTCGCGGTCGTGCTGGATGGCTTCGACCTCGGCGGGGGCGAGGGGGATGAGTTGAATGGCGCCGAGGTAGATGGTGCTGCCGTTGTGGCGGATGGTGAGTTGTTGATCGGTGAGGTCGGCGTATTGCCAGAAGCAGGATTCGAGGCCGCGCCAGAACATCTGGTCCTGGGAGAGGGTGGAGAACGTGGATTGAAAATATTTGTCGTTGGAGAGTTTGAGGGCGGGACCTCTGGACATGGCATAGACGCTGTCGCAATCGGGTGCGTAGTTGGGGACCTTGGCGTCGCCGCCCATGAGCCAGACGTAGACGGCGTACCAGCCGGCGGCGTTGAGGTTGAGGGTCAATTCGGGGGCGGGGCGATCGCGCGGCGCGTGCAGCAGTTGTCCGGAGAATTCGCGGTTGGCGAAGTCGACGAGCGCCCACTGTTCGAGGTGTTCGGCGGGTTGGCATTGGCCAAAGTCGGTGAGCCAGATGACGGTGCGACCGTCGTCGGTGTTGGCGGTGTCGAGGCCGAGGGGTCGGTCGTAGAGGGGTTTGCCAGCCCATTTGGTGTTGTCGTTGGTCATCGTGTTCCTTCGGATGGGATGATTGGCGGCGCGTGGGCGCGTGCGAGTGTCCACCTACTGAGTGCTGGACGGGACGTCATCGGGTCGATTGATGCGGGGCGTGCCGGCGTGGAGGGCGTGGAGGGCGAGCATGAAATATTCGAGTCGTTCATGGCTGAACTGTTTGATGCGGGCGCGGGCCTCGTTGACGACCAGACGGGAGAGGGGGGCAAGTTGCTCGTGGTGGACGGCGTCGAGCAGGTGAACGAAAAGCGGCGCGGCTTCCTGCATTTGCTGATGACCCAGGGCGACGGCGCATTTTTCGATGGATTCGACATCCTGGGGGTGTATGACGCGGGCGAGCCTTCTTCGGACGGCGAGGAGGATGCCGCCGAGGGCGTCGCCGGGATTGGCGCGGGTGCGTCGTGCGAGGAGGACGAACCAGTCTTCGCGACCGACGATGGATGCGATGGCGCTGGCGATTTCGAGTCGCTGGTTGGGATCGTCGAGCTGGGCGAGGACGTCGAGCAGGTCGGTCAGGGCGTCGGGATCGCGCAGGTTGCCGAGGGCGGACGCGTAGGCGATGCGGAGGCCGGGGTCGGATTCGCGATGTAACAGATCGCGGAGGCGTTGGGCGGAGTGGGTGTCCTGGAGGGTGCCGAGCGCGCGGGCGGCGCGGGCGCGCATGAGGGGATAGTCTGAGTCGAGTGATTCGCGCAGGGATGGGATGGCGCGGGGGTTGCCCATGCGGCCGAGGGCCCAGGCGGCGGTGATGGCGAGGTCGGGTTCGGAGCCGTTGAGGATATTGATGAGGGCGTCGGTGAGTCTGGCGTCGGGTCGGTGCCGCGCGATGGCGAGGACGGCTTCGTAGCGGACGTTGAAGTTGGGGTCGGCGGCGCCGTCGAGCAGTTCGTCGACGCTGAGTGGGCTGCGGGCGTCGCCGAGCCTGGCCATGGTGGTGACGCGTTGGGTTTCGCCGCCGCCGCGGCGGTGGGTGACGATGCCGAACATGGCGCCGAAGGGATCGCCCTGGAGGAACATGCCGGCGAACTGACGGGTGGCGACGGTGGTGTCGCTCTTGATTCGGCCGAGGATGGCGACGCCGACGAGCATGAGGAGTCCGCCGGCGACGATCAACATCGTGTATTCATCAGAGATGAGTGGCACACGGGACCAATCGATGTTCTTGACGGATTGGGAGTCGAGCACGCGGCCGCCGAGCCAGGGGGCGAGGGCGGAGATGACGCCGATCCACGCCATGTTCAGTGCGCCGTAGCCGGCGCGGCGTTCGCGGGGGATCAGGGTGGAAAGGACCCATCGAGATTGGGCGATTCCCCAGCCGGGGGCGACGAGGCCGGTGACGACGGCGAGGACGGCGGCGGCGATGAAGCTCATGTCGCTGTTGGCCGGGATGATGAGCAGGCCGATGGGATAGATCAGCAGGAGCAGGATGCTGAGCAGGAGGACGGGTTTGGAGCCAAAGCGGTCGGCGGCCCAACCCCAGACGAAAGTTGAGGGGAGGGCGGCGAGCATCATGATGGAAGCGAAGTACATGACGCGTGATGGGTCGATACCGATTTCGTCTTTGAGGTAGAGGGGACCGAAGGCGTGGATGCTGATGGGCAGGACGCCGAGCATGCAGACGCTTTGTCCGATGAGGAAGGTGATGAATCGGGTATCGCGGACGGCGTCGAGAATGGAGGCGAGGCTGGCGCGTTCACCGGTTTTTGATCGATCGGCGATGGGCGCGCCGCCGGGGGCGCGGGTGAACATGTAGATGGAGAGGAGCCCGATGGCGAAGGCGATGACGTAGAGCAATATGAACTGGTCGATATCGGGCTTTTTACCGAGGTAAGCGCCGGTGGCGGCGAGGACGACGACGCCGCCGAGGTTGAACAGGAACATGTTGGCAGCCATGAATCGGCCGCGGACCTGATTGGGGACGAGTTCCTGTATCCAGGGGGTCCATCCGAGCAGGGCGATGCCGCGCAGCATGCCAAAGCTGAACATCACGGACAGGACAAACCAGAACGCGACATCGGTGCCCCATCGATTCAAGACCCAGGGGGTAAAGACGAGCAGGAGGACGACGAACTTGCGCACGGCGAAGAGGGTGACGTAGGCGCGTTTGTAGCCCCATCGTGCGACGATGGGCAGGAAGACGGCGGCGGGGACGCAGCACAAGGGAATGGCGCCGACGATGAGGCCGATGCGTTCTTTTCCGAGGCCGAGCAGGTCGGCGAAGATGACGATGACGGGCCCGACGAAGACGAGGTTGGTGTAGACGCTGAGCAGTCCGTTGCCGGCGTAGGCCCAGGGCAGGCCGCGCATCTTTTGGGCGTGGGTGAGGGTGGGTTCCATCGAAGGGGCATTGATACCCGTTGTGGTGGGGGGACGCCAGTGTTGCGGCGGGTTGTTGCGCGCGGGCGCACCGCCGGCTGCTATTGGGTCACGGATGCACCGCAATGACGCGCGGTGCTCATGGGCGGGGGCAGGCGGGATGCTGAGAGCGAACGGTTGGGATCGCGTCAGCGTTTGATTTCAAAGATGGCTTCGACTTCGACGGCGGCGCCGGTGGGGAGGGCGGCGAAGCCGAGGGCGCTACGGGCGTGGTAGCCGTCACCATCTTTGCCGAACAGTTCATGGAGGAGGTCGGAGGCGCCGTTGATCACGAGGTGCTGGTCGGTGAAATCGGGGGCGGAGTAGACGCAGCCGAGGAGTTTGATGACGCGGAGTCCGTCGAGTGAGCCGTGGACGTCGTGGACGGACTGGAGGATCTTGACGGCGCAATCGCGGGCGGCGGCGTAGCCCTGTTCGACGGTGAGATCCTTGCCGAGGACGCCTTTGGCGTCGGAGGTGTGTCCGGATGAGATCAGGAGGTCACCGGATTTCGCGCAGAGATTGAGGTAACCGGGTTTGAGGGAGGGGAAATCAATGCCGAGCTCGGTGGCTTTTTGTTCAGCGCCCATGGGGGTGACTCCAGGTCAGTGTTGCGTTGTCCGGTACGAACGGGATGTGCGGCAGTCTAGCAGAATGGTGGTGGCGGGGGCGAGGGGGCGAGTATGATGGCGGAATGTGGCAGCGATGTTGATGAAATCGTTCCAATGGCACAGCGAAGATGCGGAGGCCCGGCGATGGCGAAGGTTCAACTGCGGATTGAGGAGGACGTGATGATTGCCGGGCCGTCGGAGACGTTGGGCTCAAGCAACATGGTGTATCACCCGGACGGGAGTATCTGGCTGAACACGACGCTGACGGATCCGGGGTTCTTTCGCAGCGTCGATCAGGGGCGGACGTGGGAGGCGGTGGGGGTGAAGTTTGATGCGTCGTTGGGGAGGCAGGACATCGCGTCGCTCTACATTGCGCGGGATGGGACGTTGTGGACCGTGCATCAGGCGTTCGATACGGGTTTGGCGCCGGGGGAGGAGCTGGACGTTCGGGTGTACATCTCGCATTCAAGGGATGAAGCAAAGAGCTGGTCGACGCAGGAGTTGGACTATGGCAGTTTTGCGCCGGGCGCCCCGGCGGACCCGTACGTGAAGATGGAGGTGACGGCGTGCCATCCGAACTTTATTGAGCGGCCGGACGGGACGTTGATGTTCTCGGCGAGCATGCGGTACGAAGACTGGGATCAATTTAAGCAGGCCGACCAGAAGCGGCCGGGCATTCGCGACGTGATGATTCGCACGACGGACGGCGGTCGGACGTGGGGCGATCCGACGGTGGTGCATCAGCATGCGACGGAGACGGCGTATGCGGTGGACCCGAATGATGCGGATCACATTATTGCGGCGACACGGATTCAGCGGTTCGCGCTGCCGGGGGAGGATGACGTGCAGATCATGCGAGACGTCACGGCGGTGCCGTACAAGTCAGGCACGTATTGTTACAAGAACGGGCTGCTGCTGGAATCGCGCGACGGCGGACGGACGTTTGCCGAAGTGCCGGACGCGCTGTTCGGATTCGGCAGCTATCGCTGGACGGCGTTGTGGGACGCCGACGATCTGATGGTGCTGGTCAGTTTCGCGGGGCAGGAGGTGGGCGAAGACTGGTGCAGCTCGGATCACATCGTGCGGGTGAGTGTGAACGGCGGGCGGACGTGGGATGACGGGACGGAAGGGGGGACGACGTCGCCATGTCGGGCGACGAAGCACCTGCTGGTCGGGACGAAGAAGAAGGACGAAGTTTACAGCAGCGTGGTGGCGGCGACGGTGCGTCTGGAGGGTCATCGGTTCCTGAGCATCTACAAGTACAAGCAGGACTGGACGCTGATGGGACGGTTCTGGCGGTTGGAGATTGCGGATTAGGATGGTTGGGCTTAGACGGCGGCATGGCGGGTGCTTGTTGTCTTGTTGGCTGGAGTGATTTGATATGACGGACCCGTTTCGGGTTGCGATGATTACGACGACGTTCTTTCGGAACAGTCATGCGGGGGCGTTGGGCAGTAGGTTTCTTTATGGGTTTCCGACGGACGACGGGTGGGTCGAGCCGCGGGTGGAGGTGGCATCGATTTACATCGATCAGATTCATGAAGAGGACGTGGGGCGGCAGATCGCGCGGGATTTCGGGGTGCCGATTTATGAGAGTATTCGGGGGGCGCTGACGCTGGGCGGGGATGAGTTGGCGGTGGATGCGGTGTTGCTGATTGGCGAGCATGGGGACTATCCGCGGACGGCGCTGGGGCAGGAGATGCTGCCGCGGCGTTATTTTTTTGAGCAAATCTGCGGGACGATCGAGGAGGCGGGGCGGGCGGTGCCTGTGTTCAGCGATAAGCATTTTGCGTATCGGTGGGATGATGCGCAGTGGATGTACGAGCGGGCGAAGGAGCTGGGGGTGCCGCTGTGGGCAGCGTCGGCGCTGCCGGTGTCGTGGCGGGAGCCGGCGTTCGAGCATCGGTTGGGTGAGCCGATCGAACAAGCGATGTCGATTGGGTTCCACATGCTGGAGCGATACGGGTTTCACGCGCTGGAGTCGTTGCAGTGTCAGGTGGAGCGGCGGGAGGGCGGGGAGACGGGGGTGCGGTCGGTCGAGTGCCTGTCGGGCGAGGCGGTGTGGCGGGCGGCGGATGAGGGGCGGTGGTCGCGGGAACTGGCGGCCGCGGCGATGGGGACGATGAAGGATGGGTCGGGCGGTTTGGACGTGGTGCGGGCTGCGGATCCGTATGTGTTCTTGATTGAATACAACGATGGGCTGATGGGGGCGGCGTTGATGTTGAGTGAAGATCACGTCGAACAGTTCGCGTATGCGCAGGTGCGTGGCGGGGCGATCGACGCGTTTGTGTTCAACACAGCAAGCGGGGACGGGCATGCGATATTCAGTTATCTGGGGCTGAACATTGAGGATTTTTTCCTGACGGGTCGGGTGCCGAACCCGGTGGAACGGACGTATCTGACGACGGGGATTCTGGAGGCGGCGATGCGGTCGCGGCATGAGGGGGGGCGGCGGGTGGAGACGCCTCATCTGGATATTGTTTACGAGGCGTCGGCGCCGGGTTGTCGGCGACCGACGGGGGAGAGGCCGACGGGTGCGAGTCTGGAGCCGTCGCCGATGCCGCGCGCCGGTGAGACGGCGGGGGCGGCATCGATTGCGGTGACTCGCAACGGGACGACGCACGGGCGGGCGGGGTCCGGTTAGGGCGGGTGGCGTGCGGCGGCGGGGGGCTGGGATTACCGCCCGGGACCGGGCGCTTCACGATAAGGGTTTCCCCATCGGTATTGCTGTAACTGGGTGGTGAGCTGCTGGACCAGCGCGTGTTGTCTGTCTTTCTTTGCGATCTGGATGGCGGCGGTGGCGATGCGTACGGCTTTGTCGGTTCGGCCTGCCGCGGCGTGGACGGCAGCGAGGGTGCGGAGGCACAGGGCGTTGGCGTAGTTGGTTTGCTCGCAGGCGCGTTCGGCGAGGGCGAGGGCGGTAGAGATGTGTTGCGGTCGTGCGCCGGGGTGGGTGGCGAGGATCCATGCGATTTCGTTTATGAGCTTGTTGGTGTCGGGCTCGAGTTGCTGGGCGCGATGGAAATGGGGGATGGCGTCGTTGAGCTGGTTGGCGGCGGCGAGCGTTTTTCCGAGTTGGAGCGCAGGCCAGGCCTCGTCGGGCAGCAGTTGCACGGCTTTTTGCGCGTGGGCGAGGGCGGGGGGCAATCGGCCTTGTCGGCTCATGAGTTTCGAGAGGTTGTGATGGGCCAGGCCGTGGGTGTCGTCAAGGGAGAGCAATGTCTGGAGGTGGTGGATGGCGTTGTCGGACTGTCCTTCGTTGGCGAGGAATGTGGCGAGATCGAATTGCACATCGGTGTGGTTGGGGTTGGCTTCGAGGGACTGTTCGACTTTCTGGACGGCCTGGCGGACCCATTCGGGCCGATTGAATACGCCTTTGAGTTTGATGTAGAGGGACTGGCGGGGGCGGCGATTGTGTTCGACCAGATCGGGCGCGGAGATAAGGAGTCCGTCGACGAGGACTTCTCTGGCTTCATCGAGTCGGCCGCGCCGCACGAGGGCATCGAACATCATCTCGCGGTAAGTCAAGCGATTGGGCACGATGCGGAAAACGAACTGGAATTGCTCGACGGCTTTATCGAGGGATTCGTATGCGGATTGTGTGTCACGTTTTTCGAGGAGGTCTTCGGCGCGGCGGCGGTAGGCGTTGCCGAGGTTGATGTGCGCGAGGCCGGCGTTGTCAATGACCCTGATGTTGTGGGTGAAGAGGGTGATGTCGGATTTCCAGACTCCGATTTGGGACCAGGTGAGCGTGGCGCAGGCGAGGATGATGAGGGCGGCGATCGCGGCGGTTGTTGATCGGACGGCGCGCGTCTTGAGATGAGGCCTGAGCAGGTCGGCGATGCACCACGTGGCGGCGATGTAGATGCCGATGATGGGCAGGTAGGTGAAACGGTCGGCCATGGCTTGTGACCCGACCTGGACGATTCCAATGACGGGCACGAGGGTGCCGAGGTACCAGAGCCAGCCGACAGCAAGGTAGGGTCGGCGTCGCCAGAGGATCAGGACCGTGACGGTGGTGATGATGAGGGCGACGGCGGCGATGATGACCCAGACATTGGCCCAAGGGGTGCCGCCGGGATGGAAAGGGTGGGGGTACATGGCGGCGAGATCATCGGGCCAGATGGTCCGGCCGAGATAGCGGACATACGACATGATCGCGTTGATGTAACGCGCGGTCATGGGGATGACATCGGTTGGAGCGATGGCAAGTGTCTTTCCCTGCATGATGATCGTCATCACGCTGGCGAAGGCGGCGAGCGCGAACAGGGGAAGTTTCTCGAGAAGGAGCCAGCCGATGGAGCGGGGGGCGCAAGTGGGGGGTTGGTCGGCGGCGGCATCGGCGACGGAGGGTTGAGGTTGCAGTGCTTTGACGCGGCGGAGGGGCCAGACGTCGAGCAGGAGCAGGAGGCAGGGCCAAGTGACGAGCATGGGTTTGGCCATGAGGCCGAGCGCGAGTGCGAGAGCGGTGACGAGATATTTGCCGATGCCGCCGTGCTGCGCGTAGCGGGCGTAGGCGATGATGGTGATGAAGCCGAAGCACCCGCTGAGGACATCTTTGCGTTCGGAGATCCAGGCAACGGATTCGACATGCTGGGGGTGGAGGGCAAAGAGGGCGGCGACGAACGCGGCGCACCAGAGCCGGCGGGTCATGAACCACAGGGCGGTGTAGAGCAACAGCGTGTTGGCGACGTGCAAGACGACGTTGACGAGGTGATGGCCGGAGGGGTCGTCGTGGAACCATTGGCAATCGAGCATGTGCGAGATGCCGGTGAGGGGGTGGAAGTTGGAGCCGTGGGGACTGGTGAAGACCCACTTGAAGCCGGCGGCGGTGAGGCCGCCGGTGATGTAGCCGTTCTGGGTGACGTATTCGCCATCGTCGTAGGCGAGGAAGTCGAGGGTGACGGCCCGCGCGTAGATGGCGGCGGTGAGCACGGTGAGGCACAGCAGGATGAGCACGTGACGTTTCAGGTGGACCTCGGGGGTGAACGGCGGCGGTTGATCAGGCCATCAACAATAAGGGTATCGGCCATTATCGGAGGTTTCGAGAAAGGATATGAACGTGATGGGGAACGTGTCGCGTGAGGGCGGCGTTGCGGGGATCAATTCGCGGGGTGATCGGGTTCTTTGCCCTGCAGGACGGCGACGACGTCGCGGACGACCCAGTTCATGTTGGCCAGCGCGGTGTGGGTTCGAGCGGCGAGGTGGGGCAGGAGTTTGACGTTGGGCCGATCGAAGAGGGGGAAGTCGTCGGGGGGCGGTTCGGGATCCTGAACTTCGAGCAGGGCCATGCCGCCGTACTGTTCGGCGATGTGCGACCAGGTGTTCAGGTCGTCGTGATTGACGAGCATGCCGCGTGCGGCGTTGATGATGATGCAGGAGGGTTTGAGGGACATGAGGACTTGTTTGTCAATGATGTGCCGGTTGGAGCGGCGGCCGTCGACGTGAATGGTCAGGACGTCGGCTTCGGCGAAGAGGGTGGTGGTGTCGACGAACTCGCTGGGATCATCGGGGGGCAGTTCGAGTTGGCGACGGGTGAGGATATCGTTGTAGAGGACGCGCATGCCGACGGCGTGGCCGACCTGGGCGACGCGCCGGCCGATGCGTCCCATGCCGAGGATGCCGAGGATAAGTTCGTTGAGCTGGCGGGTAACGTGCTGGCGTCGGTACTGGTGGTAGCGGGGCGGGGGGACGTAGCTGTCGAGGTAGAGACGGGGTCGGACGGCGTCGAACATGAGGGCGAAGACGTATTCGACGACGGCCTGGGTGTTGGCGGCGGGGGTGGAGACGACGCGGACGTTGTGTCTGGTGCAGGCGGCGATGGAGATGTTGTCGAGTCCGACGCCGGCGCGGCCGACGACTTTGAGTTTGGGCGCGGCCTTGAGGAGTTTGTCGTTGACCTTGGTGTAGGTGCGGACGAGCAGGCCCTCGGCGGATTTGAGGGCGCGGTGGAACGCGGGTTCGTCCTCGTGGGACATGTGGACGACGTCGGCGTGGCGGTTGAGCCATTTGGCGGGGTCACCGTCAAGGTTTTCGCTGACGACGATGGTGGGTTTGCGGGTTTTTGCCATGGTGTGTTTATACGGTTTTGCGGCGGATTGGGCGCGGTCACGGCGTGGTGACGGGGCGACGGTTGGTGGTGAAGGCGTGGTGAGCGGGATCGAAGGTGAGTTGGGCGCGGTTGATGAGGTACTCATCGCGGAGGACATCGATTTGGAAATCCTGGAGGTCGGGGTCGGCCCAGACGTCGAAGTCGCGGGCGTGGGGGAGGTACCGTTTCAGGACATTGATCCAGCGGAGTTGATCGAACAGGAGTCGGAGTTTGACGGGGGGCTCGCCGAGGGGGTTGATGAGCCAGTCGAGGCCTTCGAGCCGGCCGACGTGCAGGAGGGCCATGGTGAGGGTGGTGCGGGGGACAACGTCGCGGGTCAACATGTCGATGGCGGTGTCGGCGAAGCCTGGGTCCTCACCGAGCATCATTTGGGCGAGGCGGTTGTGTTGCTGGACGAGCCAGACTTCATCGCGGTCGGCGCGGCGGCGGATGATGCTGCGGATCTTGGGGTTGGTGGTGCCGGTGAGGCCAGCGAGGATGGCGCCGGCCATGCGGGGGGCGTCGCTGAAGTCGGCGAGGAGGGCGAGGATGAGATCGTCGCAGCCGGTGGGGGAGAATCGTTCGACGGCGACGTGAGCGGCGCGATCGCGGAGGGTGGGTTCATCGCTGGACAGGATGGGCAGGAGGTCGAGGGGGGTTGAGGCGGTCGATGCGCGCACGGCGTGGAGGCGGATCTGATCGGGCATGTCGTCATGGAGTTGGAGTTCGGCCGAGGAGGTGGCGAGTTGTTCGTAGGATGCGAGTTGGGTGAAAGGCGCGGTGGTGTTGGGATCCCAGTTGGGTATGACTCCCCAGGTGTGTGAGCGTACGGCCGGGTCGCGCAAATAACCAAATTCCATTCTCTCGAAGCGCAGCCTTTTTCTGAAGTTGACATTCGGGTCGAGTTGCATGTCACGATCAAGGTAGTCGGCGACGAGATGGCGTGAAGGCAGGCAAAGCATTAGACGCCAGCGGAGGAGGCGGGCGTCGGTGTCTTCGGTGGCGTGTTCGATCCAGAGGTCAAGATCATTACGGAAGTGAGGTTTGGGTTTTATCCTAAGGGGAGTGGGCCGTGTATCGAATACGAGCAGAGGTGACGCCCACGTGTCCCAGGCGTAGGGCACGAAGTTGCGGATGGTGGGGTCGGGATGATCGAAGTCGAAGAGGGGCAGTTGGGCATGGAGGCGGGGGCCGTTGCGGGTGGCGAGGGCGAAGAGGGCGGCTTCGGCGACGGTGGGCGGGAGGGCGGTGATGTCGGGGGGCCAGGCGATTTGCTTGCGGTGGGGTCCGGCCAGTGCGGTGATGATCCAGGCGTGGCGGGCGACGGTGGGATCGGGGTCGCGGGTGGCGTGATCGACGAGGGGATGGCGGTGCCGGGGATCGAGGGCGGCGGCGGCGATGAGGGCGGCGTAGCGCACGTTGGGGTCGCGATCGTCGAGGAACGTATTGAGGATGGCGGCGGGCCTGGCGTGGTCGAATTGAAGGGTGGGGGTGATCCAGGTGAGCTGCGCGAGTTGCCGTGCGATGGCTTTGCGGGAGTTGGGGTCGGGGTCGGCGGCGCGTTGGGCGGTGCGGCGGAGCCAGGGATCGGTGAACTGCGGGCCCCAGACGTCGGCGCGTTGGAGGGTGTGAACGAGGCGGTTGAATCGTTGGTCGTCGGCGTCGATCAGCCAGCGATGGACGCGATCGCGCAGGTCGGGGTTGTCGGGGAGTCGTTTGATGAAGTAGCGCTGGGCTTTTTGCCGGGTGGCGGGGTCGTCGGACATCAGGCGGTGGCGCTGGATGTAGTGTTCGATGGTGGGCTTGAAGTAGATGCCGAGGGCGGCGGCGAGGGCGAGACTGACGCACAGGCTGATGCAGGTGCCGACGAGGAAGCGGTGGGTGAGGCGGAGGCGCGGGGACATTTGGGCATTGTACGGCGGCGGGGGGCGACGGATGCGTCTGCTTTGTTAAGGGTTAACCGAAGACAACGCCGGCGTAGCCGACGGCGTTGTTGTCGTCGGTGTGGCCAAGGGGGGCGAGTTCGCGGGCGCTGTTGGTGTGTTCGAGGGTCACGGCATGGTTGGCGCCGAGTTGCTGGACGGCGGCGATCATGGCGGCGATAGCGCCGCCGCCGCAGGCGCTGTGGTGTTGCTGGGTATCGTGGACGATGGCGTCGGGGTCCATTTGCTCGATGAGTTGAAGGAGGCGAGCGTCGTTGACGTTGGCGGCCCAGTCGATGCCGGTGCGACCGGCGCCTTGGGGGGTGAAGTTGTAGTTCGGGCCGTAGTGTGTGAGATCGCTGGAGGCAATGACGAGGATGGGGTGGGTTTGGCCGGCGAGGGTTTGACCGATGGCGCGACCCCAGTCGGGGGCGTTGGGGTGAGGCGGGATGAGGCAGGGGACGATTTTGGTGTCGGGGCCGAACGCTTCGAGGATGAGGGGGAGTTGAACTTCGAGGGAGTGTTCGTACTGGTGGGCCATGTCGAAGGAGGCGAAGCCGGGGATGGCGGCGAGGATGCGGCGGAGGTCGGCGTCGATTTGGGCGAGGCCGATGGGGGTGTGCCAAGCGTCGGCGTTCTCGAGGGCGGGACCATCGAGGCGGACGGTGTGGACGGCGCCGAGGAGGACGAGGGTGCGCGCGGCGGTGCGTTTGGCGAGAGCGCGGTAGACGGTGCCGGCGATGCGACCGGAGCAGACCCAGCCGGCGTGGGGGACGAGGGCGCCGTGGAGGGCTTGGGGGAGGGCGAGGTCGTCGGGGGGATCGGGGGTGAAGCGTCGGGCGTCGGCGCGGAGGCGGTCGGCGTCGGCTTCGTAGAATCGACCGGCGACGGCGGGGGCACGGATGTTTGAGGCGTGATCGATCATGGGAGTGTCGCGGCGGTGGTGATGCGGTTAGTATACCCACGGTTACACGACGAAGCGTGGCTTATTCCCTTTGAAAACCGCGACGCAAGGCAAAATGATTCGGCTGGACGTGGGCCGATGCTGGTTCGGACCGGCGGCGGCGACGCTGTTGGACGGGGCGGATGATGCGGCGGTCTGCGTGGAGGAGGTGATCGCGGCGGCGGCATCGCATGCGGGAGCGGCGCGGGTGACGGAAGTGATTAAGGAAGATGAGCGATCGCGGGTGGTGCGTGTGGAACGGGGGGGGAAGTCGTGGGTGGTCAAGCAGTATCACATGTGTCGGTTGAAGACGTGGGCGTATCACGTGCTACGGCGAACGCCGGCGTGGCGGGAGTGGGCCGGCGGGTCGGCGTTGGCGGCGTGCGGCGTGCGCGTGAATCTGCCGATGGCGTTGGTGCATCGCGCGGGGGGGCAGTGGTTGGTGTTCGAGTATGTGGCGGGGTTGAGCCTTCACGAGTGGGTGCGCGATGCGGGGCCGGCGATGAGGGGGGATGATGCGGCGCGGCGGCGACGGGTTGCGGCGGCGATCGGACGGCAGATCGGGGGCATGAGTGGAGCGGGGAAAGTGAATCGGGATCACAAGGCGGGGAATCTGATCATTGACGCGGTGTGTGAACAGGGCGGCGAGCCGATGGTGATTGATCCGGTGGGCGTGAAGGGGCGGCGTGGTGATCGCGGGGTGTATCAGATGTTGGCGGTGCTGGATCGGTCGGTGCGGCGGGCGGGAGAGACGACGGCGCGGGAGCGGGTGGCGTGTGTGAAGGCGATGCTGGCTGCGGACGGGTCTATTGCGCGGGCGCGGGGGACGGCGCGGGCGCGGCTGCGGGAGGTGATGCGGCAGGTGGATCGGCGACGGGATGCGCGGCCGCTGAGTTATGAGGATGGGGCGGGGTCGAACAAGAATTCGTGAAAGTACTGGCGCTGATCGGGTGCGCTCTACAGGTTGCAGAGGGCGTCGAGTTCGGCGGCGACTCGATCGCGGAAGGACTGGGGATCGGTATCGGGCGTGAACACGAGCGGGGGATTGAGGATGAGTCGAAGTTGATCGCCGTATTTCCGGAAGGTGCGGCCGTGGAGTTCGACAGGATCGCCGGCGAGGAGCTGAGGGTCGAGGTCCTTGTCGGCGAGGGGGACCGACAGGCTGAGGACGCGAAGGGAACGGGCGAAGATGGAGACGACGGGGCAGTGAATGGCGACGTGTTGTCCGTGGTGGACGCCGGTGATGTCGTATCGTTTGGAGTAGTGCTGGCCGACGAGTTTGATGGGGGCGCCGATGAGGGGGACGAAGAGCTGCCGGCAACGGGCGCGTTCTTTCTTTTCGAAGATCCCGTCAACGATGACGTAGGCGGCGATGGCGGCGACGATCAGGCAGGCGAGTGCGATTCCGATGATTTCGGGCATGAGGGATTTCCTCGACGGCGTTGAGGATGTTGGGTCATTTCGTGTGCATTATCGGCTGAACGCCACCGGTGTGCGGTGACGGTTTGGTATCGGGCTGGTAAACTTTCGGCATGATTGACGCGAGATATTCAGCGAAGGAGCGGCCGGCATGGCGAAGATCGTGAAGGCAGAATTGGTATCGGAGCATCACAGTGATTTGCTGGAGGGGCCGATTTGGCACCCGTACCGGGAGGAAGTGTTTTACAGCGCGCTGCTGGACGGGACGGTGTTCGCGTATTCGCCGGGGAAGGACAGCGTGCGGACGGTGAGTGAGGGGCCGCTGGTGGGGGGGGCGACGATTCATGAGGACGGGCGGCTGATGTTGTTTCAGGATGGCACGGTGGCGCTGATGGATCCGCAGACGGGGGCGCGGGAGCAGGTGGCGGCGGGGGTGAGCGCGCCGAACGGGCGGTTCAATGACGTGATCGCGGACCCGGCGGGGCGGGTGCTGGCGGGGACGATGGACGGCGGGGACGGTCAGCTGTTGCGGATTGAACTGGATGGATCGGTGGCGGTGGTTCACTCGGGTCAGCCGGTGCCGAACGGGCTGGGGTTTTCGCCGGATGAGTCGAAGCTGTATTACACGGAGTCGTTGTCGCACAACATCTATCGGTATGACTTCGATCGGGCGACGGGGGCGATGTCGAATCGCTACGTGCACGTGCAGATTCCGAAGGCGGCGGGGATGCCGGACGGGATGACGATGGATCGCGAGGGGTTCATCTGGTCGGCGGTGTGGCACAGTTCGGAGGTGCGTCGGTTCGATTTGAACGGCGATCCGGATGGAACGGTGGTGGTGCTGCCGGTGTCGCAGCCGTCGTCGACGGTATTCGGCGGGGCGAAGATGAACGAGATGTACATCACGACGGCGGGCGCGGAGGGGGGTGACAGTCTGGGCCCGAATCCGCGGCCGCATCCGGAGATGCCGCGGGGCGGGGGGCTGTATCGGGCGACAATCGATTTTACGTCAGGGATTGAAGAATACCGGTCGCGGGTGCAGTTTTGAAGCGGCCGATCCTTCCAAGTAGCGTGAACCGATTGCGCAACGGGCAGGCGCAACAACGCGGTGCGGCGCGATTGTGGGTGATCGCTGGTCTGCTGATTGCGGCGGGGATGGGGTTCTGCTACGGGTTTGGGGCTTACCACAATCGGTGGTTTCCGTATGAGACGATCCGGGGACTGGCAGGTGATGCGCAGAGCGATGATACGCGCAATGCGCAGCCGGGGCGGTGGGGGTATTCGATATTTGAATCGGACGGGTCGGAGATGGACCCGGAAATGGAAAAGCATCTGGCGTCGATGGGTACGGCCGGCTACGCGCCGGGGTATCACGCGGCGCCGGATGACACGGGGGTGATGCACCATGAAGCGGAGCGCGTGCAGGGCGGATTGAATCTGTACACGTCGGGCCATGCGCCCGAAGCGATTCTGATGGACATGGACGGGCAAGTGATGCACCGGTGGCGCCGGTCGTATGACGAGATCTGGGATGAAGCGCCGCCGAAAGATCATGGGATCAGTGACTATTTTGAGTACGCGCATCTGATGCCGAACGGCGATCTGATCGTGATTTTCGATGACGTGGGGGTGTTTCGGATTGACAAGGCGTCGAACCTGATCTGGGCGAATCGGGTGCGGGGGCATCACGATCTGGATGTGCTGGCCGACGGGCGGATCGCGGTGCTGACGCGGCACAGTGCGCGGCATGATGATCTGCGTGAGGGCAAGACGGTGTTGGAGGATTTTGTGACGCTGCTTGATCCGGATAGCGGTCGGGTGTTGGGGGAGGTGTCGCTGGTGGCGGCGCTGCGGAAGTCGCCTTACGCGGGGGTGCTGCATCGTGTGGCGCGTCAGGTGGACGTGTTGCACGCGAACACGATTGAGCTGTTGGATGGGCGTCTGGCGGATCGGCTGCCGGCGTTCGCGGCGGGGCGATTGCTGGTGGGATTGCGGGACGCGAATCTGATCGGGGTGCTGGACCTGGACCGTGAATCGATCGTGTGGGCGAATGTGGATATGGGGCACGGGCAGCATCGGCCGACGGCGTTGGATAACGGGCACATTCTGGTGTTCGACAATCTCGGGCCGGGCAAGGAGCGGTCACGGGTGGTTGAATTTGACCCGGTGACGGGTGCGGTGGCTTGGGAATACGTGGGGGATTCGGTGAACAAGCTGTTTAGCCACTATTACGGGGGGAGCAGTCGACTGGCGAACGGGAACACGCTGATCGTGCAGAGCGAGGCGGGTCGGGTGTTCGAAGTGATGGCGAACGGGCGGATCGTGTGGGACTTTCTGAACCCGGCCCGGGCGGGGGACAACGACGATCTGATCGCGACGATCTTCCACATGGAACGTCTGGGGCCCGACGCGCTGAGGCACTGGCTGGACGTGGGCGGCGGATCGGCCCCTGCGGCGGACGGCAACTGACGTTACCATATCTCCCCGTTTGAAACTGGACTGATGCGGCTGAGTGAATCGGATCGCGGTTCACGTAGCGATGGAGATGCGACATGCAATATCGACAGATGGGCAAATGGGGCGTGAAGCTTTCGGTGGTCGGGCTGGGCAGTTACCTGACGATCGGGATGAAGCTGGACGAGAAGCAGAGCCGCGCGACGGTGAAGGCGGCGTTCGATCTGGGGATCAACTTCATCGACACGGCGAACGCGTACAACACCGGCGCGGCGGAGACGATGCTGGGCAAGGTGTTGAAGGACTACAAGCGATCGGATCTGTTTGTGCTGACGAAGGTGTTCGCGCCGATGGGGAGCGGGCCGAACGATCAGGGCTTGTGTGCGAAGCATGTTTACGAGCAGTGTCATGCGTCGCTGGAACGTTTACAGATGGACTACGTGGATCTGCTGATGTGCCATCGTCCGGATCCGAGCACGCCGCTGGAAGAGACCGTTCGCACGATGGAGGATCTGTCGCGTCAGGGGAAGATTTTGTATTGGGGCACGAGCGAGTGGCCGGCGGAGTTGATGGTGAAAGGCAACGCGGTGGCGAAGGAGATCGGCGCGCGGGGGATCGGCGTGAACGAGCCGCGGTATTCGATGCTGTATCGTCATCCGGAGGCAAGCGTGTTCCCCACGTGCGGGCAAGAGGGGATCGGCAACGTGATCTTTTCGGGGTTGGCGCACGGGATGCTGACGGGCAAGTACAAGCCGGGCGAGGAAGCGCCGGACGGGACGCGCGCGGCGTCGGATGACACGAACGCGGTGATCAAGGCGCTGTACTGGACGGAAGAGAACAAGAAGCGATCACAGGAGGTGGTGACGATGGCGGGCGATCTGGGGACGACACCGGCGGCGTTGTCGCTGGCGTGGTGTCTGCGGAAGCCGGAGGTCACGAGCACGATTATTGGCGCGACGAAGGTGTCGCAGATCGAGGACAACGCGCAGGCGGCGGACCTGGATATCCCGCAGGACGTGTTGGATCGGATTGAAGAGCTATTCCCGGCGCCGCCGGTGCCGGGGCTTTGACGATGGGCGCCGTGGGGCGTTCGGTCAGGAGTGACATGCGATGAGTGAGCCGAAACGGATCGGGATTATCGGGGCCGGCGGCTGGGCGGGCGCGTTGATCAACTTGTTCAACGAGCACGTGCCGAAGGCACGTGGACGCATCACGGTGGTGAGCACATCGCGTCCGGAGCAGACGGCGGCGGATGAGAACGTCAAGGCGCAGGGCGCGACGGTCGTGGGATCGGCGGATGAGTTGTTCGCAGCGGATCTGGACGGGGTGATCGTGCCGACGAGCATCGACACGCATGAGGTCTACACGGCGCGCGCGCTGGAGCTGGGTTGGCACGTGTTGTGCGAGAAGCCGGCGGCGGGGACGGTGGATGAGATCGATCGGATGATCGCGGCGCGGGACAAGGCGGGCCGGGCGGTCGGTATCGCGTTTCAGGATACGTTCAGCGCGTCGATTCAATGGGCGAAGCAGCAGATTCTGGGCGGGGCGATCGGGAAGGTGAAGCGGGCGAAGGTGTGGGCGTGCTGGCCGCGGTCGGACAGCTACTACCAGCGCAATTCATGGGCGGGGGCGCTTGAGCGCGACGGGCGATGGATTCTCGACAGCCCGGCGAACAACGCGATGGGCCATCAGGTGAACATTCTCAGCTACCTGACCGGCCCGGATGCGACGACGTCGAATGCGCCGACGCAGGTTGAGGCTGAGCTGTACCGCGCGCGGGAGATTGACTACGCGGATACCTGTGCGTTTCGAGTGGCGACCGAAGCGGGTTGTTCGTTGTTGTATATGCTGAGTCACGCGTGCCGGCGCGGGTCGGGGCCGTTCATCGAGATTGAAGGTGAGCAGGGCACGATTCGGCGATCGGAAGGGACACAGTGCGAGCTGATCCGGGACGGCGCGGTGATCGAGGCGGTGGACAACGGTCCGGGCGCGGCGCACGGGCCGATGTACGGTCAGTTTCTCGATGCGATGAATGGTGGGTCCCATCACATGGATTGTGAATTGGAAAACGCGCGCACGATGACGACGATCATCAACGGTGCGGCGGAAGCGTCGTCGGTGCACACGATTGACAAGGCTCATTGGGAGCGGGTGCCGTGGTCGGTGATGGATCCGAACATGCCGATCGATAACGCGGACACGGACTGTGCGCACGCGGTGACGGGGATGGAGGAGACGATGCAGCGATGCTACGACGCGTTCGTGCTGCCGAGTGAGTGCGACGACGTGGCGTGGGTACAGGCGGCGGGGACCTGTGATGTGCGGGGATACAAGAGGTTTGGCGGGCCTAAGGCGTCGTGAGCGTGCGGGCGTGGAATTGTGGGCGCACGTGGTCTATCCTTGGCACATCAGGGAGGTCCTGATTGAGACGGTACAGATCGAATCGCACACTCAGAAAAGCAGGAGCACACCGAGATGGGATATGAACTACCGAAGTTGCCGTACGCGTATGACGCGCTGGAGCCGCACATTGACGCGCGGACGATGGAGATTCATCACACGAAACATCACCAGGCGTACATCGACAAGGTGAACGATGCACTGGCGGGAACGGAGTGGGAAGGCAAGGCGATCGAGCAGGTGTGTGCGAACATCTCAAAGTTGCCGGAGGACAAGCAGGGCCCGGTGCGGAACAACGGCGGGGGTCATTGCAATCATTCTTTGTTCTGGCAGGTGATGAGCGGCAACGGCGGGGGCGCGCCGTCGGGCGCTCTGGGGGCGGCGATCGACAGCGAATGCGGGTCGCTGGATGCGTTCAAGGAAGCGTTCGCGAATGCGGGGGTGACGCGGTTCGGTTCGGGTTGGGCGTGGCTGTGCGTGGGCGCGGACAAGAAGCTGAGCGTTTGCTCGACGCCGAACCAGGACAATCCGCTGATGACGGGGATCGCCGATTGCGCGGGCACGCCGATTCTGGGATTGGATGTGTGGGAGCACGCATACTATTTGAACTATCAGAATCGTCGTCCGGACTACATTGCCGCGTTCTGGAACGTGGTGAACTGGGACAAGGTCGCGGAGTTGTACGCGGCGGCGACGGGCTGAGGTCGGTGATGTTCAATTGAGATCGAAAACAGCGCCGGATTCATGTCCGGCGTTTTTTTTTGTGATGCACGGAGCCACGGGACGTGGGCGTCGGGAATGGATTGAATATGGCATACCTGACAGAAACAGATCTGGCGTCGTACGAACGGGACGGGTTTGTGGCGCTGCGCGGGCTGTTTGGCGATGATGAGGTCACGACATACCGGGACGAGGCGGCGCGGTTGGCGGCGTTGGTGAGTCCGTTGGAGCCGGGCAAGCTTCGGTTGCAGGTCGAGCCGGAGCAGGATGGGGGGGCGTATGGATTGCGGATGATTGAGCCGCTGGTGGATCTGAGTCCGGTGTTCGCCGAGTTGACGTATGATCGGCGGGTGGTGGGGCCGGTGGAG
>NYZD01000189.1 GCA_002685935.1 Planctomycetaceae bacterium
CGGCTCCGGCTTCCCCAAATGTCAGACCGACGACAGCATCTGGGCCGGCCGCGCCGGGAACAAGATCCATGTCTTCGCTCGCATCGCCGCCGTCGCCGATACCTTCGACACACTCCAGCACCCGCCCGCCGGCGAGAAGCGGACGACCGTGCAAGTGTTGGGCATGATGCTCAGACCGCCCCTGATCAACTGGTTCGACCCCGTCGTGATGCGCACCTTCCTCCAGGTGCTGCCGGTCTATCCGCCCGGTTCGCTGCTGCAACTCAGCGACGACCGATGGGCCGTCGCGATCAAGCACGCACCCGATGATCCCTGTCGCCCCAAAGTGCAGATCATCTCGTCGCTGGATGAACTCGCCGAATCTGAAGACAACGCACAGGCCCTGGCGCTCTGCCGGGACAATGCGACGCCCTCTGACGATGACCCGCATAACGACGCGACCGACGACGTAGAGATTCTCGATCTCCGCGACCACCCAGATCTCCATGTGACCACGGTCGGCGCCGACCAGGTTGCCGACTTCAACTTCCCCCCGCCGCAACTGACGAATCCCGATGTCCCCAGCCCCCTGACGTCGGGCGCCTGATCCACACACCGACCCACAACCAGCCCCACCCTCGCCTCAGGCCGACCCCGTCGGCGTGGTATGATATTCAATGGTGTCTTGCACCATGACCCAAACGAGCCGCGCCGGCCGGCCCGTATCGACAACCAAAAACCCCGCCTCGCCGCCGAAGGACACACCGTCATCCCAGAAGCCAAACACTTCATCGTGAAAGACGACCGGCGCGTCCACATCCAACCGAAACGCGATCACACAGGTAAACCATGACCGCACCCCACATCCCACCCGGCGTTGACTTCGGCCCCCTCCTCGGCCTCATCGGAACCTGGACCGGCGACAAGGGCATCGACGTCGCGCCCCAACCCGACGGTTCCGAAGACATCCCCTACCACGAAACCATCACCTTCGACCCCGTCGGCGACGTCACCAACGCAAAAAAACAATTGCTCGCCGTCGTCTCCTATCACCAGGTCGTCCGCCGCAAATCCAACGACGAGGTCTTCCACGATGAACTGGGCTACTGGATGTGGGACGCCCAATCGCAAACCATCATGCAGTCGCTGATCGTCCCCCGCGCCGTCGCCCTCCTCGCCGGCGGCACCTACACCGGCCCCGTCGACCCCGCCGCCGACATCACCCTCCACGTCGCCGCCAGACTCAACGACCCCGACTGGTCCATCGCCCAGTCCCCCTTCATGCGCGACAACGCCTCCACCGTCGAGTTCCGCCACCGCATCACCTTCAACGCCACCCACCTGTCCTACGCCGAGACCACCGTCCTCGATATCTACAACCGCACCTTCGACCACACCGACAACAACGAACTCACCCGCACATAACGCGATTCAACCCAACCCCCGCGCACCACCGCGCACGCCGCCACGAACCGCCGTCCCTTATCCCAAATCCTCCCCCTCCGTCACCCAACCCAACGAGAACCGCGCCAGCACAATCTCCTCATACTCATCCTGCTCATACAATACCCCAATCCGCCCGTCCGGCAGCACCGCTATGCACGAATACGCGAACGGCCCCGCGTAAATCACCTTCCCCACCGGCCACGTCTTGCCCTCGTCATAGCTCAACCGCACCATCCCGTTAAACCGCTCATCCCCGCCCGTCGCCGCATTGCAAAACAGAATCCGACTCTCCTGCCCGTCCAGCGGATCGCTGTAACGCAGAATACTCCCCATGCACCCCGGGTCGATCAACGTGTCATCATGTGCCAACCGCCCGAACGTCGCCCCGCCGTCTGCGCTCACCCCCACCCGCCGCCGCTTGCTCTTCGTCCGCGCGTTCATCATCACCGAACCATCGGCCAACACCACCACCTGCGGCTCCCCCGTCCGATCCTCGCCCTCATACGACGCCACCTCCCCCCGCGGCCACGTCGCCCCGCCGTCATCACTGAACACCACGTAGCTCGCCGGCACCAGCTCCGGACGCGAGTTGTACACCGCGTGCACCAACCGATCCTTGTGCTTCCCCCGCCGCAATTGAATCCCCACCCCGCACGTCACCACCGACACGATCACGTCCGGCTCCTTCACCGCCCGCGTCACGTCCAACCGCTCCGACCACGTCACCCCGTCATCGTCACTCGTGATCACATAGTTCCGCATCGCGTGCGGATCGTCATACCCCGGCACCGCCTTGTCCGTATGATACCCGTTCGCGAACCACGTGTGATGCAACACAATCCGACCCGTCCGCCGATCCACCACCACCGACGCATCCGTCAGCGTGTTCTCCCCGTCGCTCGCCACCACCTCCATCGGCCCCCAGCTCGCGCCGCCGTCCGCGCTCCGCTTACAGATAATCTGATTCTGCGAATGATCCCCCAACTCCCGCCGCCCCTCCGCGAACGCCAGCAACGTCCCCGCCGCCGTCGTCAGCAGCGCCGGAATCCGCACGTTCGGATATCCATCCGCCCCGTTCGCGAACACCCGCGTGTACGTCGGTCCCTCGATCCCACTCGCCGAAGCCGATGCATGCATCACAAATTCCCTTCCGCAAAGTCATATTCCAAAACCACTCGCCCAGCGGGCGCCGCGCCCGTGATCCGCTGCGCGCATCCTACCGCCCCCCATCTCACCCCGCCAAATCCTCACCGCCCCGCCGTGGACACACCCGCCCGCCCACGCAACAATGTCCCCACCAATCACACGCGCATCCGTGAACGGAGTTCAACGTGACCTTTCAAATCGACGAATCCCTCCACTGGACCGACCACTACGTCGAGCACGGCATGGCCCGCATCAAAAACGCCCTGCCCTCATCCTGCTGCGACACCGCCGTCGCCGCCATCCAAAAAGCGCTCGGCACCGACCTGCCCCCCAGCCAATGGGCCTGCCCCCCGCTGGAACCCAACGCCCCCGAACGACTCCGCACCGTCTCCGTCTTCGAACATCAAGAACGAGAAGACCACGGCCAACCCGAACTCCAGGCCGTCCTCGATACCATCTACGACCAACCCGAAATCCGCGACATCATCGACACCATGTTCGGCTCGCCCGATCACTGGGACGGCTCCCGCCCCTACCAGTTGTTCATCAGACTCTTCGATCCCAACGCCAAACAGGTCCTCTCCGAACCCCACGTCGATTTCGTCAACGTCCGCATCCCCGTCATCGGCAACTGGTTCTACTTCCAGGTCTCCCTGGTCAAAACCGAACCGTTCAGCGGCAACATCTCCATCTACCCCGGCCTCCACAAGATCGTCCAGAAACGACTCATCGAACAACCCAACTGGTGGTACGGCTCCTCCCCAAAACAGAAACAAGAATGGAACGAAATGATCGCCGGCATCGAACCGTTCGAGTTCGTCGCCGACCCCGGTGATGTCCTGCTCTTCTCTCACCTCGCCGGCCACGCCGGCAATGCCAGCGCCGCCACCGGCCGCTCCCCCCGCGTCGCGATGCAATGTCAGGCCATCCGCAAAGACTGGCCCAGCAAAATCGACGCCACCGACCCCAACCTCACCCCATGGCAACGCTCCCTCGCCCACAACGGCTCCATCGATCTCGGCTGCGACGAAGGTAAGCTCCAGGCCGACGCCTACCGCCAGCGCCAAGACCGAGAAGCCGCCGCGAAGGCGTGAGCACGGAGCGTTCATCATGACGCCCAAACAACGCATCCTCACCGCGATCAACAAACAGGAACCCGATCGCGTCCCCGTCGGCGAGGCCTACGTCGACTATCCCATCATCGAACACGTCATCGGTCACAAGACCTTCTACCGGTCGCACGCCCGCAAACGCATCGCCCTGTGGGAAGGTCGGCGCGACGAAGTCGTCGACAGCCAGAAGCGCGACCTCGTCGAGTTCATCCGCCGCACCGAGTTCGACCTCCTGCCCGTGTGGCGCGTCCCCCCGCGCAATCAGATCGTCCACCAACCCAAACAGATCGCCCCCGACACCTGGGAAGACCGCGATGGCAGCATCCTCCAGTTCATCCCTCGGACAGAGGAGATCATGGTCGTCAAGCAGGGCGACCCCGCCGTCAAGCCCATCGAACAACCTCCGTCCGACGGCTCGGAATGGGAATTGTGGGACCACGTCGTTGCGGAACTCGGCGACACCCACTTCCTGTTCGCGTCCGTCGGCGCCGCCCTCGGCGTCGACTACAACCCCCACGCGATGGAGGGACGCTTCGAACGCTTCGAACAGTGGATGGTGCGCATTATCGATGATCCCGACAGCATCGCAGAACAGGAAGTGCGGGGCCTCCAGGGCTTCCGCGAAACGATGCGGCCGCTAGCCGAGCGCGGCATCGACGCCGTCCGCATCTCGCCCGACTACGGACACGGCCTGGCCACCTACTGCTCACCCCAGCAGTTCCGCCGCGCCTTCCTGCCCGGTCTGCGACGCTTCTGCGAAGAGGTCCACGCCGCCGGCCTGCTCGTGCATTTCCACTGCGATGCCAACATGGCCGAGCTGACCGATCAGATCGTCGAATCCGGCGCCGACATCTATCAATCCATCGAGCCGCACGAACCGATCGATCGATACAAAAAAGAGATCGGCGATCACGTGACCCTCTGGGGCGGCGTCTCCTGCGGCGACCTGTGCACCGCCACCCCCGACCAAATCCGCCAACAGGCACGCTTCGCCATCCGACACTGTGCCCCCGGCGGCGGCTTCATCCTCGGTTCCAGTCACAACCTCATGATCGCCACCCAATACGACAACTTCATGGCCATGCTCGACGTCGCCCGCTCTGAAGGAAACTACCCCATCAACATCGATTGACCCCGCCAAGCCGCCCGCCGATCTCACGAAGCACCTGCTGCTCCTGCGGGTGAATATCCCCGAACGGCCGCGGCCCGACGTTCAGAATGAACACCGCGCCGCGCGACCGCACCGTCTGGTACGTCGCGAAGATCTCCTCCGCGCTCTTCACCGCGTGATGCCACGGCTGATACGACCAGCCCGCGTTCAGGTTCCACCAGCTCGCGGTGGCCTTGTCCCCGACTTCGGTGCAGTTGAACCCGATCGTGTTCTCGCCCGGCAGATCGAGCTCCCACAACTGGTAATCCTCCCCCCTCAAAGGCGGCACGTGGCTGTTGTTCGCCACGACCGCGTCGGGACACAGCTCGTGGATCAGATCGTACGTCCCCGCCAAATCCCACGCCCCGCCCGCCGCGAAATACTCCGCCATGCCGTCCTCCTCCAGCGGAAACCTCGGCCAATACCCGTCAAATGCGAACCCCGCCGGCGCGAACCGCCTGCACAACTCCCGCACCTGCCCCTGGTAGTAAGCCACGTATGCCGGCCAGTCACTGCGGTACGAACGGTGCGTCCAATCCACCAGCGAGTAATAAAAGTGCAGCCCGATCTGCCGCTCGTGCAGCGCCTCGGACAGTTCATCCAGAATATCCCGCTTGAACGCCGTGTTCGTCACCTTGAAGTCCGTGCCGTCGGCATCCCACAGACAAAACCCATCATGATGCTTGGAGGTGATCACGAAAAACTTCATCCCGGCCTCCACCATCAGGTCCGCCCACTCCGCGGCACAAAACCGCGTCGGGTTGAATTGCGCCATGCGCCGGCGGTACGTCTGGTACCCAATGCGTTCGTTGTAATAAATCCATTCCGTGTCGCGCGTGCTCAACGCGTAAAGACCCCAGTGCGCCGAGAGACCGATCCCGCCTTCGGTAAATCGGCGAAGCCCGTCCGCACTCGCCGCCAGCGCCGCGCCGCTCGTGTCTTCCACTTCGTAATCAGATTTCGTCATCGTCGCATCCCCTGATTCTTAGCCCCCACGCCCGTCAACCGCCGCTCAACTCGCGAATCATTTCGCACAGCCGTCCCAGCCCCTCGCGGATGTCTTCTTCCGTCGACGCGAACGAGATCCGCACGTGGTCGCTGCACATCGCCCCGAACGTGTTGCCCGGCGCCACCGCCACCTTCTTCTTGGCCAGCAGCTCCAGCGCAAAGTCACGCGAGTCCCGACCCGTCGCCGAGATGTCCACCAGCAGATAAAACGCCCCGCCCGGCGTGTACCGATACAAATCGTGCGCCCGCAACACCTCCAGCACCGCGTCGCGCCGCTGCTTGTACGCCGCCCGCATCTCCGCCACGCACCCCTGATCCCCCTCCAGCCCCACCACCGACGCCAACTGCGAAAACCCCGACCCGCACGACACGAACGGCTCCTGCAGCTTCGACGCCAACTCCACATACTCAGGCGTCGCCCGCGTGAACCCCACACGGAATCCCGTCATCGCATAACTCTTCGACATCCCGCTGATGATCAGCGTCCGCCCATCGTCATCGTAAGGCAGCGCGCTGACGTGCTTCGCATCGAACACGATGTCCCCATAGATCTCATCCGAAACAAAATAAATATCGTGCCGCCGCGCGAATTCAAGCAGCCCCGACATCAATGCCTCATCGTAAACCTGCCCCGTCGGATTCGACGGACTGCAGATCACCATCAGCTTCGTCCGCGCCGTCACCAGCGAATCCAACTCCGCCAGGTCCGGCAGAAACTGGTTCTCCGGACGCAGGTTGTAAGACACCGGCTGCCCGTGAAGCACCGACACCGCCATCCCGTAATTCGGCCAGCCCGGATCGGGCAACAGCACCTCTTCGCCCGGCTCCAGCAGCGCCATGAACGCCGTGGCGCAGCTCATCACTGCGCCCGGCGTCACCAGAATATGCTCCGGCCCCGTCTCCACCCCCGTCCGCTGCTCGAAGTATTCCGCCGCCGCGCGACGCAACTCCGGCACGCCCGCGTTCGCCACGTATTGAGTATGCCCCGCCCGCGCAAACTCGCACGTCGCCTCCACAATGTGCGCCGGCGTCGGAAAGTTCGGCTGCCCCACCTCCAGGTGAATCACATCCTCAACCTCCGCCGCCAGCGCCATGATCTCCCGAATCCCCGAGCGGGGCACCTGCAACGGTATCTTCGCGAATGGCTTCATCAACAATCCGTCCTGATCATCACAAACGCTTGCCTACCGCAGATGAATCCCCGCGCCCGTCGACGCGATCGTCTGCACGCTGTTATAGATCGACGCCGGCGTGCTCGCGCCCGTCACCCCCGTGATCCCTTCCACCCGCGACAGCTCCAGATCCAGCCCCGGCGCCCTGGCCTCCACCGCCACCGTCGCCGTGTTCCACGCCGGGCTCACGATCAACACCGCGTGCGTGCGGTCGAAACCGATCCCCGCATACGCGATCGACGCCATCGTGTTCACGTTGCGCGGAAACATCGGACAAGCCCCCCGAACCGGACCCTCATACAGCACCCGCTCCTCCGTGATGCTGTCCGCATCGACCCCCGCCCCCGTGCAATCCACGTTCTTCGGCGGCTTCTTCATCGTCACCGTCACCGCTTCCCACACGTCCCGGTTCTCGTATAACGCGTCCAGTCCCACCGCACCGCCGTGCGGAATATAGCACCGCGTCCCGTGCTGCTTCGACGCCCCCTCCAGCGTCTGCTCCAACCCGCGGTCGGCCAGCGCCGTCACCGAGATCATCATGTAATTGGTCTGCTCGAGAATCTTCGCGCCCCACGCCTGCGTCACGCTCGGGTGCGCCATCTCGACCACCAGGTCCGCCCCGCGCTCGCCGAACGTTGACAGATCGCCCAGCACCAGATCGCTCGACACCCCCTTCACCGCGTCCGCCACCTGATCGTGAACGAACACGACCTCCATCCCGTTGCCCGCATCTCTGTCGATCATCTCGTGGACCGCTCGACCAATCTGCCCGTAACCGACCAGCCCGATCCGCGTCGTCTTCTGACCCATGGTGTGCTCTCCTCGCCCACGCCAGGCGTGCGAAGACACACTTTACCAATTCCCGCCATGTGATGTGATCCCACCCGCCGTGTCGCGTCACACCCGCCGGCACACCACCGCATCGTGCCCGCGCTCCGCCCCGCGCAGTCGCCGACGGAACGCGACGATCGAAGGCTCAGCATCGAATCCGAACAGATGAGAGCCGCACCGGCAGTCCGACGCCCCGAACCCCGCGATCGCGACCCTAACCCCCCGCCCCCGACCCATCGCCTCAGCCCACACGCACTCATATCGCCGATCCGAAACCGTCAACCACACTTCCCGCACCCGCGCCACCTTCAGCAGATA
>NYZD01000190.1 GCA_002685935.1 Planctomycetaceae bacterium
AATCCAGATCCGCGGGCGGCCAGAACACCCCCTCCCGAATCCCCCGCACCACTTCCGCCGCCGCTTCCTCCGCTTCCAGCAGATCCGCCGCCTTCCAGTCCGCCCACTCCGCCGACACCGCCGACACGTCCCGAGGCAACACCACATACCCCAAACCCGACGCCTCACCCAGCCCCGCGCAACGCAACAACACCGAATACAGCGGCAACTGCAAATCCACCCACGTCCCGTCCGCCGATCGGTGAGCCTTGCCCGGCGACTGCCCCCGCTCCGACGTCTTGTAATCAATCACCGCCCGCCGACCGTCCCCCGCATGCACGTCAATCCGATCGATCCGCCCCCGCACATAAAACGGCTCGCCGTCCACCACGATCGCCGCACCCTCGTTCGACACCCCCCACTCCGTATATTCGATCCGCCACCCCTGCCCGGCGCGCTCCGCCTGCCACGCCGCGAACGCCCCTAGCCGCCGACGCAACTGCTCGACCTGCACCCGCACCGCCGCCAACGGCTCCGCGCCGTATTGCCGCGCCGCCGCTTCCTTCAATTGCTCATCCAGAAACCGATCGATCCGATCCACGTCCGTCGCATCACGCAGCTCCGACCGCCCAAACGCGCCCAGCACCTGATGCGCCAGCGTCCCGAACGGCCCAGGCCCCAACTCCTCCGCCGCATCATCCAGCGCCGCCAGACCCAACACGTACTTCAAATAAAAACGGTACGGACACGCCAGATAATCCCGAAACCCCGTCACCGCCAATCCGTTCGGCAGATCCGCGCGATCCACCAGCCTCGGTGGCGCCGGACCCAGCCGCGTCGTCGCCGCCGGCTCCCAACCCGCCGGCAGACGCGCCACCCGCGCCGGCGGATCACCCGCGATCAAACGCTGCACCCGCTCCGCCATCGTCTGATCGTCACACGCAAACAACAGTCGGCTCGGCGTCAGCGGATCGCCCGTCACCGACCGACGACCCACGATCAAGCGCACCTCTTCCCGCGACGCCAGTATCGCCCCCAGCGCATACGCATCACGCGCACAACGCCGATCGTGATCCGTCAGCCCCAGCTCAATGCGCAGCGCGTTCGGCAGGAACGGATCCGCGCTCAACGCCGCCGGCACCAGCCCATCATTGAAACTCGTCACCACCATCGCCCCCGCATCGTCCAACGGCAGTTCCAGCCAGCCCAGCAACTCCACCGCCGCGTCCGTCGGCTCCGGCCGCACCGTCGCCTCGCCCACACTCCCCACAATCAAGCGAATCGCTTCCGCCGCCGTCGCCAACACCCCATCCGTCACCCGCTCGTCCAACCCATGCAGTTCCGTCAGTTGCCCATGAATCACATCGATCGCCCCAACCACCACCCGATCGTCCGCATCATCCCGCGCCAGCTCCCGATGCCCGTAAACCGCCAACAGCAAATCACAAATCGGCTGCGCCCATCCCCCCAACTCACGCGGCCCCGCCGCCAGTTCCCCCAACAGCACGCCCACCCCGTCATGCAATCGCTTCAACCCCGCGCGATACGCATCTCCGCCCAGCCACGTCCCCGTCATCTGTGCCTGCAAATGGTCGCTGTAGTACCGATCCAAAAACGTCACCCAGTCCTCAATCGCCTCCCCCACCCCCGCCGCATCATCCGTCGCGATCAACTCGCCCAGCGCCGACTCCACATCCGGATGCCGCAGCAGCGCCGCGAAATCCCGATATCGCTTCCGCTCAAGATAATCCGCCACCGCGACCAACAGCCGCATCGGACCCGTCCGCGACACCGCCAGCCCCTCCGCATAGCGGCTCGGCACCCCCGCATCATTCAAATGCTGTTCCACCAACGGCGCGAGCCGACTGTCCGGCAGCCCCACCGTGATCTGCTCCGCCGCATAGGCTCCCGCCAATTCACCCAGCGCCCCCACCACCGCCGCCGCCTGATCCGCCGGCTGGTCCACCGCGACGATCTGCTCATCCCTCACCGCCACCGCCGCCTCACACCACCGCTCCACGCGCAAACAACCCATCGCATCAAATCGATCCGCCAGCGCCTCCGGCGCATGCACCAGCGCCGTCACCTGATCGCCCACCTGTTCCAGCAACGCACGCTGCGCCCGATTCAAATCCGCCGTCCCCACCAGCACGATCGGTCCCCGCGCACGCACCGCCCCCGCCCGCGCCGCCTCAGCCCGTGCCGCCTGCGGATCGCTCAACCCCCACGCCGACAAACAATCCAGATAGCCCTCCTGTGCGACCGCCATCGCCTCCCAGCGCTCCGCCTCGTCAAAGTTGGCCAGCCGCGCCCCCGCCTCCACCACATCCAAAAACCCCAAAAGCCCCCCCGCCAACTCCCTGTGCAGTCGATCGAACAGATCCGCCAGGCCGCTCCACCCCGACAGATCATCCAACGCCGGCGGCTCCGAAACAAACGCCTGCATCACCCCCTCCCCCATCCCCTGTAACGACCGCACCCACGCCAGCCGGCACACCAGTTCCCCCGCCACCCGGCCCGGACGCTCCGTCAATACCTCATCCAGCCGGCCCGGCCCAATCATCTCCGGCGGCAGCAGCGCCACCCCCCGCGCCTCCGCCAAATCTACCAACACCTCCAGCATCCGCCGCGCCGCCCGCCCGCCCGGCAGCACCACCATCACGTCCGACAGATCCGCACCCTTCTCCCCGCCGCGCTCATCCAACAGATGCGCCGCCGCCGCAACCAAACACGGCCTGCCCCAATCCAGAAAAATCCGTTTCATGGAAATGCCATTAGAACCGACCCACCTACCGCCGTCGACGCCTCGATTCCGCTACACTGTCGCCCATGGCTAAATCAGGCATGACCTACGCCGACAGCGGTGTCGATATCGACGCCGGCAACCAAATGGTCGGTCTGATCAAACAGCATCTGGCCCGAACCCATGGACCGCGCGTCATCTCACAGCACGGCGCTTTCGCCGGCTGCTTCCGACTCGACTACAACGAACGTCTCTTCAAGCGAAACTTCCGCGACCCCGTCCTCCTTGCTTGCACCGACAGTGTCGGCAGCAAAGTCAAAATCGCCATCGACCTCGGCATCCTCGATACCGTCGGCCAGGACGTCGTGGCCATGAACGTCAACGACCTCATCGTCCAGGGCGCAGAACCCCTGTTCTTCCTGGACTACATCGGCACCCACAAACTCAGTCCCGACCAGATGACCCGGATCGTCAAAGGCGTCGCCGACGGCTGCGAAATCGCCGGCTGCGCCCTGCTCGGCGGTGAAACCGCTGAATTGCCCGACCTCTACGCCCCCGGCGACTTCGACCTCGCCGGTTTCGCCGTCGGCGTCTGCGAACTCAAACGCATGGTCAACCCCGAAAAAGTTGCCCCCGGCGACATCGTCCTCGGCCTCGCCTCCAGCGGAATCCACTCCAACGGGTACTCCCTCGTCCGCGCCATCGTCAAACAAGCCAATCTCAATCTCGATGAAGTCCACGAAGACTGCGATCCCACCCGCACCCTCGGCCGCGCTCTGCTCGAACCCACCCGCATCTACGCCAAATCCATCATCACCATCCTCCACCGCTATCGCGTCAAGCGCGTCGTCAGCGGCATGGCCCACATCACCGGCGGCGGCATGGCCGAAAACCTCAACCGCGCCCTGCCCGAAGATCTCGACGCCCACGTCCAGCTCGACTCATGGGAAATCCCACCCGTTTTTAACTTCCTCGCCAAACACGGCAACGTCGACCCCGCCGAAATGCGCCGCGTGTTCAACATGGGCATCGGCTACTGCCTCATCGTCCGACCCACCTTCGCCCAGTCCATCGCCCGCCAGCTCCGCCGCGCCGGCGAGACCGTGTACCAGATCGGCAAAATCGTCCCCGGCACAGGCAAGGTCATCGAAAACTGACCCCGGCCTCACCCGGCCCAAACAAAAAAGGCGGCGAGCCGCGAAAGCGAACTCACCGCCCTTCCGGGGGCAATCGTTGAACTACACCACTAAGTCTATCGGTAAATATGCCCCGATGCAACCCCCGCCGGCAGATTTCTGCCGACCCCCTCAAGCCAATCCCACCCCCCCGATGCGACCGATAACAGGGACATCACGACGCCCCCGACCCTCACCCACGCCCCCGAATCCCCGCCCAACACCCATGGGCCGGTTGCGTCAGGGACCGATTCGACAGTATATTTATGGGTTCGCCTAAGTTACAGGGACTGGCCCACGTGGGCCGCTGGACCCAGGCGCCAATCAGGACCGGAACGCCCCCGCGTCTGGTCGGCCCGATTTCGCTCGCCACGGTGGCGCGCCGGGCATGAAAAAAGAATACCGAGGTCATTTAAAAGTGGTTGATCAAAATCTAATCAAGGACTTGAGCTTCGACGACGCCGAAGCCGCCGCGCTCATCGACGCCGCCATCGAAGGCGCCACCAATGTCACCAATCTCGACGACCTGCTCGGCGATCAGGCAACCGATTTCAAGCCCGGCGCCATCCTCCAGGGCATCGTCGTCGGACACGCCGGCGACAACGTCGTCATCGACGTCGGATACAAAAGTGAAGGACTCATCGACAAGCACGAGTTCGATAACCTCGCCGACGTCAAGCCCGGAGACACCATCGAAGTCCTCCTCGAAGGCATGGAAGCCAACGAAGGCACCATCCAGGTCTCCAAGCGCAAGGCCGACCGCATCCGCGGCTGGGAACGCATCATCACCGAAAAAGCCGAAGGCGACCTCGTCGAAGGCATGGTCAAACGCAAGATCAAGGGCGGACTGCTCGTCGACATCGGCGTGCCCGTCTTCCTGCCCGCCTCACAGGTCGACGTCCGCCGTCCCCACGACATCGGCGAGTACATGAACCGACCCATCCGCGCCAAGATCCTCAAGATCGATACTGAACGGCGCAACATCGTCATCTCCCGGCGCAAACTCATCGAAGAAGAACGCGCCGAAGCGCGCGACAAGCTCCTCACCACCATCTCCGAAGGCGACATCATCAAGGGGCAGGTCAAGAACATCGCCGACTTCGGCGCCTTCGTCGACCTCGGCGGCATCGACGGCCTCCTTCACATCACCGACATGAGCTGGGGACGCGTCAATCATCCCTCCGAACTGCTCAAGATCGATGAGGAAGTCGAAGTCAAAGTCCTCAACATCGATCACGACAAGGAAAAAGTCGCCCTCGGCCTCAAGCAACTGCAATCCAGCCCCTGGGAAAACATCGCCGACACCTTCCCCATCGAGTCCCGCGTCCGCGGCGAAGTCGTCAACATCGTCTCCTACGGTGCGTTCGTGAAACTCACCGATGGCATCGAAGGCCTCGTCCACATCTCGGAAATGTCCTGGACCCGACGCATCTCCCACCCCTCGGAAATGGTCAGCATCGGCGAGGAAGTCGACGTCGTCGTCCTCGATATCAACAAGGACAAACAGGAAATCTCCCTCGGCATGAAGCAGACCGAGGTCAACCCCTGGGAACTCGTCGCCGAGAAGTACCCCCCCGGCACCGTCGTCGAAGGCAAGGTCAGAAACCTCGCCAACTACGGCGCCTTCATCGAAATCGAGCCCGGCATCGACGGCATGCTCCACGTCTCCGACCTGTCCTGGACCAAGAAAATCGCTCACCCCAACGAGATGCTCAAGAAGGGCGAGTCCATCAAGTGTATCGTCCTCGAAGTCGATCAGGACAAGCAACGCGTCTCCCTCGGCCTCAAGCAACTCACCGAAAACCCCTGGGTCGAAGCCATCCCCACCCATTACCAGCCCGGCATGATCGTCCAGGGGCAGGTCACCAAGATCACCAACTTCGGCGTCTTCGTCGAACTCGAAGACGATCTCGAAGGCCTGCTCCACATCTCCGAACTCGCCGATCATAAAGTCGAGAACCCCCAGGACGTCGTCAAACCCAACGAAGATGTCGAAGTCAAAATCCTGCGCGTCGACGTCGAGGAACGCAAAATCGGCCTGTCCCTCAAACGCGCCCAGACCGGCGCCGATATGGCCGAGTACGAGGCCTCCCGCACCACACGTGATGCTCGCCCCGACGCCTCTCCGGCACGCGGCGGCATGGACGACAACGCCGGCGTCCTCGGCACCGACAAAATCTCCTTCGGCCCCGGCGGCGTCCAGTCCACCGATGCCGACGATCAACCCGCCGATGAACCCGCCGCCCCCGAGCCGGTCGTCGAAGAAGCCGCCGCGCCCGAGCCGATTGCCGAAGAAGCGACGCCCGAGCCGGCTCCCGACGAAGCCCCCGCCGAACCCGAATCCACCGACGAAACCGAGCCAAAGCCAGAAGCGTAACCCCCCATCAAACCCCAAAACCCACAAAGGCGTCGGAGCAATCCGACGCCTTTTCAATTGCCGCCACTTTCCCGCCGAGACGTTCCCTTCCCCAACGAGCCGCAACCGTGAGGACTCTATCTACAACACGCAGGCAACGACTGAAGCCGCGCTGACTTGTTGAGCGCCGCATGTCAATGCGATGCATCTGCGCTGACCAATCATCCCCCCCAATAGCCGACGGTGGCAACCCTCGGTCCGCCACCACATCACCACATCACCACATCAACCCCATCGCCCCCTGCAACTAACGCGTCGTCCCCACGTCCCCGCCCTCCACGTCCGGTGTCGGCGTCAACATGTCCTTCGGCCGCGCCGCCACCAGGAATATCTCCACCCGCCGATTCGCCGCCGCGCCCCGGCGCGTGTTCGACACGATCGGCCAATACTCACCATAACCCGACACCGTCGTCCGATCCGCCGCGATCCCCGACGCCTCCAGCGCGTCACGCACCGAGATCGCCCGGTGAACCGACAGATGCCAGTTCGTCGCATGCTTCGCCCGTGTCTCCGGCCGACGGATCGGCACGTTGTCTGTGTGACCCACGATCTTCACGTCGTACTCCGCCGCCGCCGCGCCCTTCAGCAACCCCGCCAGCGTATTCAACGTCGTCTTCGCCGTGTCCGTCAGATCCGCGCTGCCCGAACCAAACGTCAGATCGCTCTTGAACTTGATCATCCCCAGGTCCGCGTCGTACGTCACTAGATCGTCGTGCGCCGCCGCGAAGTCCCGCAACGCCTTGTCCATCTGCGGCGTCAACACCGGACCCGACGGCCCGCCCAGGTTCCGCACCCGATCCTCCAGATCCTTGTATTTCGACGCCCAGCTGTTCAACTGATCCGTCAGCCGATCGCGCTCCGCCATCAACGTTGCAATCGTCGATTCCTGCTGATCGCCACCCGACTGAATGTCCGCAATCCGCTGATTCACCTCCGCCAGTCGCCCCTGCAGTTCAACCACTTGCTCCTGACTGCGCCGATACGCAAGCTGAAGTTGATCGGACTGCTGCTGAGAGACGCACCCGCTGCCGACAAGCGCGGCGAGCAGGCAACCGAAAACGAGCGTGCGGTGGATCATCGGATGAACCCTTCTTCTTTTTTGTTCTGGAGGCGTGGTGGATGGTCGGATCGCGAACGTCTACTTTACCCAAACCCACGGCAAAATCAACGCACGCAGCCCTTCGCGCCACCTCCTTCCCGAGTTGGGCTCCACCTCGAGACGCCCCGCCCCGGTACACTAAATCCATCGTGAAACCACCGAACCCACCCGCCACCGATCCCAATCAGATCACCCTCATCACCGCCGGCGCCGTCCGCGATGCCGCCGGCCTCAACGCCGCCCCGGGCGCCGTCGCCGTCCGCAACCACCGAGTCCTCGCCGCCGGCTCCCCCGACCACGTCCGGAACGCCGTCGGCCCACCCGATCAAACCATCCACCGCCCCCAACACCTGCTCATCCCCAGCCTCGTCAACGCCCACGCCCACCTCCAACTCTCCGCCCTCAACCCATTCCCCTACGCCGGCAACTTCAACGACTGGGTCACCCAACTCCTCCGCCGTTACGAACAACTCGACGCCGATTTCCCCGACCCCCACACCTGCATGTGCCGCTCCGTCCTCTTGGGTATTCAACAGACACTGGCCGCCGGCGTCCTCCGCGTCGGTGATATCATCTGGGACCTCGGCGCCGCCGGGCTCTTCCAACAAAGCCCACTTGCCGGCGCCGCATTCATCGAACTGTTTGGCATCGGCGGTCCCACCGTCGACGTCACTGACGAACGTATCGACCTATTCAATCGAGCAAACGCCACCCGAAACCAAACCCGCCTAGGCCTCTCCCCCCACGCCCCTTTCTCCACCGGCCCGACGATCTATCAGCGGGCCGTCGACACCGCCCTAAGAGGCGGCGCCCCTCTCACCACCCATCTCGCCGAACACGCCGACGAGAATCAATTCCTTCGCGATGCCACCGGCCCCCGCCGGCAACAACTCGAACAACTCGGCAAATGGGACGACGAATACATCCAGTTCTACTCCGGCCACCGCAGCGCCGTCGACTGGATGCTCCCCTATCTCCGCCGCGCCCCCTGGCTCCTCGCCCACTGCAACTACGTCGACGACACCGACATCGCCCTCCTCGCCCAACACCGCGCTTCGGTCGCCTACTGCCCCCGCGCCGCCGACTACTTCGGCCACCGCAACCACCGCTATCGCGACATGATCGCCGCCGGCGTCAACGTCTGCCTCGGCACCGATTCAATCGTCTGCCACGGCTCCCTCAGCATCCTCGATGAAATGCGCCACCTCTATCAACGCGACCACACCGACCCCGACCTCCTGCTCGCCATGGCCACCACCCACGGCATGCGCGCCCTGCACCTCAACCCCATTGACGCCACCTTCACCTCCGACGCCCATGCGGGAATCGTGGCCGTCGAGTATGATCCCCACGCCGCGACGGATCCGCTCGTGCAAGTGCTCACCAGTCCCGATCCGCCGCGCATCCAAACCCTGATCGCTCTCGACACGGAGGATCTGACATGAAACGCATCGGCTATCTCGGTCTGGGCATCATGGGCGATCCCATGGCGCGAAACCTCCTCAAGGCGGGCTTTGAAGTGACCGTGTGGAATCGCACCGCCGCCAAAACCAAACCCCTCATCGATGCCGGCGGCGCCGCCGCCGATACCCCCGCCGCCGTCGCCGCACAGGTTCAAGCCGTCTGCATCAACGTCACCGACACCCCCGACGTCGAGCAGGTCATCTTCGGCCCTGACGGTATCACCGCCGCCGGCCCCGACGTCCTCAAGAAACTCATCGTCATCGACAACTCCACCATCTCCCCCGCCGTCACCCGCCAGTTCGCCGAAAAACTCGCCGAATCCGGCGCCGAACTGCTCGACGCCCCCGTCTCCGGCGGCGACGTCGGCGCACAGAATGGCACCCTCTCCATCATGGTCGGCGGCAAGCCCGACGTCTTCAACAAATGCGTCCCCATCTTCGAGGCCATGGGCAAAGCCATCACCCACTGCGGTCCCTCCGGCGCCGGCCAGGCCACCAAAGCCTGCAATCAAGTCCTCTGCGCCGTCCACATGATGGGCATGTGCGAAGCCATGGCCCTCGCCAAATCTGAAGGACTCGACCTCGAAAAAATGCTCGCCGTCACCACCGCCGGAGCCGGCGGATCCTGGGCCCTGACCAACCTCGGCCCCCGCATCGCCGCCGGCGACCTCGACCCCGGATTCATGATCGACCTCATCAACAAAGACCTCGCCATCGTCCGCGATGAAGCCAAACAATCCAGACTCCCCATGCCCGGACTCAACCTCGCCGCCGACCTTTTCAACGCCGCCGCCATCGACGGCCACGGCCGCGACGGCACCCAAGCCTTCTGCACCGTCGTTGAAAAGCTCGGCGGATTCAAATATACTGACTAATCGCGTTCCACTTTTCTCCCATGTTGCGGAGGCGCCCGACATGCCCGCCGGCTTCCACCATCCAACGGGTCGCGCCCTGATCCTCATTCTCTGCGCGCTCGGCCCCCTCGCCGCCTGCGAAGACGACCAGATCAGCCAATACCACGTCCCCCGCGATCCCATCATCGGCACCCCGCACGAAGGCCACGACCACAGCGTGCCCCCGCCCCCCAATCCCGATGCCGCCGCCGTGCCCCCAATGATGGCCCCGCCGCTCGATCCGAACGTCCCCGAACGCACCCTCGCCGCAATGGTCGAGCACGGCCCGAGCGTCTGGTTCTTCAAGATCCGAGGCCCCGATGCCCCCGTCGCTTCGCAGAGCCAAACATTCGAATCGTTCCTGCGATCACTGCAGTTCCCGCCCCTCGACGACCAACAATCCATCCCGCCCACTTGGGCGCTGCCCGACGGTTGGACCCAACAAACCGGCGATCCCGGTTCGATACGCTTCGCCACCATCACCATCCCCAACGATGACGCCCCCCTCGAACTAACCGTCGTCCCCCTCAGCCTCACCGCCGGCGACGTGTTCGCCAACGTCAATCGCTGGCGCAATGAATTGAATCTCGAACCGGTCACGCCCGACCAACTCCCCGCCGTCACCCAACAGATCATCGTCGCCGGCCAAACCATCACTCTCGTCAACTTCGCGTCCGGCGACGCCCCAACCGCCACCCCGTGACCCAACCGCCCCCCATACCGGACCCCGCCCTACCGCGCCCGCCGTCGCCGCGCTCGCCTTTCATCAGTGCGCTCGCGTCACTGCGACTGACCATCACCCTCCTCGCCCTCTCCCTGCCCCTGATATTCTTCGGAACCCTCGCCCAGGTCGAGCAGGGCATCTGGGCCGTCATGGATCAATACTTCCGTACGCCCATCGCCTGGATCGACCTCGACGTCATCTCCGCTCTCCTGCCCGTCACGTGGGACTGGTCCTGGGCCGTGCCCTACCCCGGCGGCTGGCTCATCGGCGGCGTCCTCGTCATCAACCTCACCGCCGCGCACGTCCTCCGATTCCGCCTCGCCTGGCGCAAGCTCGGCATGCAGCTCATCCACATCGGGCTCATCATCCTCCTGATCAGCGAACTCATCACCGGCCTCTTCGCCGTCGAAGGACAGATGTCCATCGACGAAGGCAGCTCATCCAACTTCGTCGAGGACATCCGCACCTTCGAGTTCGCCGTCATCGATCCGCGTCACCCCGATGACGATTTCGTCACCGCCTTCCCCGAAGCCCTCGTCCGCCGCGCCGCCGGCAATCCCGCCCAGCGCCTCTCCCATGAAGACCTGCCCTTCGACATTGAAGTGCTCATCTTCCTGCCCAATTCACAGCTCGTCTCCGTTCCCTGGGCCCCCCCCAACACCCCCAACCCCGCCGACATCGGCCGAGGCCTGCAGTGGGTCGCCCAGCCCCGCCGCACCGCCGCCGGAACCGACACGCAGCAATCGGTCGACGTCCCTTCCGCCTACATCACCATCCACGACAAAACCACCGGCCAACCTCTCGGCACCTATCTCGTCTCGGAATACTTCGACGAACAGTCCAGCCCACAGTTCGTCACCATCGCCGACCATCACTGGCCCATCGCCCTCCGCTTCAAACGCACCTACAAGTCCTACACCCTCCACCTGCTCGACTTCACCCACGATCGTTACATGGGCACGAACATTCCCATGGGATTCTCCAGCCGCGTCCGCCTCGTCGACCCCACCCAGGGCGAGGATCGCATCGTCCTGATCTATATGAACAGCCCCCTCCGCTACGCCGGCGACACCCTCTTCCAATCCTCATTCAAGTCCGACGACTCCGGCACCGTCCTGCAGGTCGTCGACAACCCCGGCTGGCTAATCCCCTACGTCTCCTGCTCCATGATCACCGTCGGCATGATCTACCACTTCGTGCGACGCCTCTGGATGTCCGCACAGGGGGGGGCACACCCATGAACACGGCCCCCTTCGTATTCATCACCGTGATCCTCATCGCCGCGACCGCGTGGCTCATCTCCACCCTCATCCCCCCCACCCCCGACGATGGCGCGATGCGCCTCGATCTGTTCGCCCGACTCCCCGTCGTCCATGAAGGCCGCCTCAAACCCATCGATACCGTCGCCCGCAGCACCCTCATGGTCCTGACCGACAAGTCATCCTTCGACCGGCCTGAAGACGATCCCAACTCCGAGCCCATCACGTCCATCCAGTGGCTGCTCGACGTCATGTCCTCGGGCATCACCCCCACCGCCGTCTCCCCCGCCGATCTCCATCAGGTCTTCCGCATCGAAAGCCACCCGATCTTAAACCACCTCAATCTGCCCCACCGCAAAGGCTTCCGCTACGCCTGGGCCGAGCTGGCGCCGCATATCGATGAAATCAGGCGCCAGGCCGTCGCCGCCAACGACTTCCCCTCCGACCAGCGCACCCTCTTCCAGAAAAAGATCCTCGAACTGTTCATGCAAATGCGCCGTCATTACGACCTCGCCCAGTGGATCGATCCCCTGATCGTTCCCCCCACCCAGCCCGGACTCGACTGGCAGTCGCTCGACCAGGCCATCGCCCACGGCGACCACTCCGGCCGGCACGATCGCCTCGCCGAGGCCCTCGATTTCCTCCTCCGCGCCTATCGCGCCAACGACACCGAAGCGTTCAACACCGTGCTCGCCGAATATCACCAGGTCCTGGAGACCCACATGCCCGGCGCGATCCGGCGCACTGATCGTGAACTCGCCTTCAGTCGCGCCGCGCCGTTCTACAACTGCATGATCCTCTACATCGGCGCGCTGCTGCTCGCCTGCCTCAGCTGGATGTTCTGGCATCGCACCATGACCCGCGCCGCTCTCGCCCTGCTCCTGCTCACGCTCCTCGCCCACACCATCGCCCTCATCTTCCGCATGGTCATCGAAGGCCGACCCCCCGTCACCAACCTCTACGCCTCCGCCGTCTTCGTCGGCTGGGCCGGCGTCGTCCTCGCCGCCGTACTCGAATTCATCTCCCGACGCGGCATCGCCACCTTCGTCGGCAGCATCATCGGCTTCGCCAGCCTCCTCATCGCTCACCATCTCAGCGACGGTGACGACTTCAAAGCCCTCGTCGCCGTACTCGATACCAACTTCTGGCTCGCCACCCACGTCGTCTGCATCACCATCGGCTACTCCGCCACCTTCGTCGCCGGACTCATGGGCCTTCTGTTCATCCTGCGCGGCGCGATCCAACCCGAATGGCTCGACGCCGACATGCGCCGACATCTCGCCACCCTCACCTACGGCACCATCTGCTTCGCCACCCTCTTCAGCTTCACCGGAACCGTGCTCGGCGGCATCTGGGCCGACCAGTCCTGGGGACGATTCTGGGGTTGGGACCCCAAGGAAAACGGCGCCCTCATCATCGTCATCTGGACCGCGCTCGTCCTCCACGCCTATTGGGGACGCCTCGTCAAGGAACGCGGACTCGCCGTCCTCGCCGTCTTCGGAAATGTCGTCACCGCCTGGTCCTGGTTCGGCGTCAACATGCTCGGCGCCGGGCTCCACTCCTACGGTTTCATGGATTCCATGCTCCTCTACTTCTGGGGATTCATCGCCCTGCAAATGTTCATCATGTCGATCGGCCTGCTCCCCATGCGCGTCTGGACCCCTGACCCACCATATGACAGACCCAATGCGCCCGCCCCACCGAGTTGAGCCACCCGCCCATTGCGATACCATCCCCCGCGTGCCCCAGCCATCCACATCCAAATCCTCACCCCGACTCACCCGACGCTTCTATCGCCGCGACCCCGTCACCGTCGCCCGCGCCCTGCTCGGAAAAACCCTCGTCCGCCATTTCAAGAACGGCCGACGCGCCGCCGGAACCATCGTCGAAACCGAAGCCTACCTCGGCGCACCCGATCGCGCCGCCCACGCCTACAACCACCACCACACCCCGCGCAACCACAGCATGTACCTCGACGGCGGCGCCGCCTACGTCTACTTCACCTACGGCATGCACTTCTGCTGCAACATCGTCACCCAAACTGCCGACGTCCCCACCGCCTGTCTCATCCGCGCCCTGCAGCCCACCGAAGGTCTCGACCTCATGCGCCGAAACCGCGCCGGCAAAATCCCCGCCGACCGCCTTCGCGATACCGACCTCGCCTCCGGTCCCGCCAAGCTCTGCCAGGCCCTCAACATCACCCGCGACCTCGACGCTCAGGACCTCACCCAAAGCCCGCACCTCACCGTCGAGCGCGGCCCGACCATCCCCCCATCCCAAATCCCCCGCGCCCCCCGCGTCGGCATCGCCTACGCAGAGCAATGGACCGATAAACCCCTGCGCTTCTTCATCACCGCCAACCCCCATGTCTCCGTCCCCCATCCATAGCCTCGAAACACCGAACATGCCCCCCGTACTTGCTGCACCCCTCAACCCGCGCTATCCTAACCCAGTAACGTCCCCCCAACCCCGGGCGCGGCCGCATTATGGATACAGACAAACCCAGTTCGCTCCAGCAACTCGTCCGCGATACCAAATATCCTTTCGACGCTTTCCACTTCGTGCGTCGCGGCCTGGATTTCACCGTCCATCAGATCCACGAAAACCCCGAAGACCTCGATGAAGGCGAACGCCACGTCGACGGCGCCCAGCTCTGCCTCGGACTCCGCGATTTCGCCGTCGAACAATACGGACAACTCGCGCGCACCGTCCTCAGACGCTGGCGCATCAACCGCACCGAAGACTTCGGCAGGATCGTCTTCGCCATGGTCAACGGCGGACTCATGCAGGCCCAGGAAGAAGACTCCGAACACGATTTCGATCGCGTCTTCGATTTCGATCGGGAGTTCGACATCGCCATCCCCATCGACCAGGTCCCCACCGACGCATCGGAAGTCGGCACGATCGAACAGGACTGATCTTGCCCGATCGCCAAACATCCAACTCACCCGGCGGCCCCCACCTCTGGCAAATCCGCGCCGTCCGCGACCTCGTCTACATCGCCGCCGCCCTCTTCCTGCTCTGGTTCGGATACTACCTCCGCAGCATCTTCACCCCCCTGCTCATCGCCGTCGCCATGGCCTACGTGTTCAACCCCCTCATCGGGTGGGCTGAACTTCGCACCAGCCTCACGCGGCCCGCCATCATCGGCATCCTGATCAGCATCATCCTCATCATCTTGCTCACCGTCCTCCTGCTGCTGGGCCCGATGCTCGTCCATGAAACCCGCGAGCTGATCCGCGCCGTCCCCGGCTATGCCGAAACCCTCGCCGACCGCTTCGGCTTCACCGCCGATACCCCCGCCGACCCCAACGCCGCCGACACGCCCGATCCCGACGCCGACGCCCCAGTCCCCTCAGACCCCGACGCCACGGACACCGACGCCGCGGACACCGATACCGCGGACACCGATATCGCCGCCGCCGACGCGCCGCCCCCCGAACTCACCCCCGCCCAGCGCCTTCGCACCAAGCTCGACACACTCGCCCAAGACCCCTCCGCCCTGCTCATCCCCATCGGACGTTGGGTCTTCGGCCTCACCGGCACCGTCGCCAGCGTCATCGAAACCGTCTTCGGCACCGCGCTCTATCTCGTCATGTCCCTCATCCTCATCCCCGTCTACTTCTTCTTCATCGCCTGGCACTTCAACCCCATGGTGCAGTCGCTCCACAAATACCTCCCCGCCTCCCGCCGCGATCGCATCCTCGAAATCGCCCGCAAAATGGATTCCGCCGTCAGCGCCTTCATCCGCGCCCGCCTGCTCATCTCACTGATCATGGGCGTCATGTTCTCGATCGGATGGTGGATCTTCGGCGTCCCCTACTGGTTCGGCATCGGCATGGCCACCGGATTGCTCGGACTCATCCCCTACGCCTCCGTCGTCGGCTGGCCCGTCGCCATCATCCTCGCCTGGCTCGATCCCAATGCCGTCGGCTTCAGCTTCTGGTTCGTCGTCTTCTGGCCCTCCATCGTCTACTTCATCGTCCAGGGCGTCGAAGGTTGGATCCTCACCCCATGGATCCAGGGCCGTTCGCTCGAAATGGGCACCGTCACCCTCCTCATCGTCGTCTTCATCGGCGGCTCCGTCGGCGGCCTCTACGGCCTCATCCTCTGCGTCCCCCTCGCCGCCTGCATCAAAATCCTCCTCACCGACCTCTGCCTCCCCGCCCTAAAAAACTGGGCCGCCGAACAGTAGGCGCCGACTTCACACACCATCCCCGTCTCGGACGCCGCATGTCCATGCGCCACATCGAGCAACCGCTCTGACCTCGTCGCTTCCCCCACACGCCCACAGACCCGCGGCGGGTGTCCGGTATACTGCCCTGCCTCCCCGCCCGCGATGGTCTCGCGCGCAGGCCGTTTGGCAAATGCCGCTCACAAGAGCATAACGCAATGTTCGGTTTCTTCAGATTTTACCTCGCATGGATGGTGGTGGTCGCCCACATCAGCACCGTGCTCTACCATGCCGGCGGCTTCGTCGTGTGTTCCTTCTATGCCAAATCGGTCAAATCCAACGCCTCATCGAGGTCGCGATACGCCAGCAGACCCGCGTCACTGGTTACCTTCGCACCGTGGAATTCCAT
>NYZD01000191.1 GCA_002685935.1 Planctomycetaceae bacterium
CCCACGCCACAACAGCCCCGTGTCCGGCGCCAACAGCATATAAAGCACACCGCCCGCCACACATGCCCAAAGCACGCACGTCAACGACGAATTCAACCACGTCTTCATGTGCAATCCCCTGTTTCAGATTGGCACAACCAACCAAATCCCACCACGCCACACCGCAACCGACCGATATAACCCTCGCAGACGCAAACCCAATCACCCTCGGTTCCGTATAACCTCTACCCAACCGATTGGTCCTACTGCGCACCGACCCGCCGCCGGAGCACCCCATGCCCACAAGAGTCATTCTCACCGCCGCCGGATTTCTCCTCGCCGCCGGCCTCGCGATCGCCATCGCCCTCAACAACGCATCCCCGAAACCCGGCACGCCACCCCAATCCATCCAACCTGCCGCCAATCCATCGCCGTCGCCGGCCCTCGCCACGCCCCCGCTTCACGCCGCCGCGCCCAACGTCGGCCCCCCCGTCCTCGCCCAGCAACCCGCCCCCACCCGCCGACCACCCAACGCCGACCCCACCATCGTGCTCAAAGCCATGGAGTTGGTCGAGCAGAACCAGATCGTCGAAGCCCTCCAAAAACTCGACATCGCCCTCGAACTCCTCCCCGAAAGCCCGTCCCGGCACACCGCCGCCCTGCTCAAACATCAACTCACCGGCGCGTTCATGAAACGCCAGTCCCCATGGCACGATCGCGATGTCGGCAACGTCGTCGTCCTCGTCGACAACGAACTCGATTTCGTCCACGCCGTCGAAGCCTGGACCGACGACCTGTTCTGGCCCGTGCTCATCGACGACGGCTACCTCGCCCCACTGTTCATTCAATCCTTTCAACCCAAACACGTCGTGCGCTGGTCATCACCGCCCACCGATCAACCCCCCACCGTCCGCGATGAACTGACGCGTGTCCGCCAACCCCACAACAACAAAACCGCACAACGCACCGGCGAAGCCACGCCGCCCGGCATCGTCGTGATCGATCCCGACGCCCACCTCCGCTGCGCCGGACTCGCCCTCGCCCTCGGACGCGGCCAGCCCGCCATGTTCCTCACTGGCGTCCAGAACATCGCCAAACGCGTCAACGAACACGACGTCTCCGCAATCAACGTCCCCATCCTCACCAACATGACCAAACTGCGACTGCTCTTAAAAGACCAATGGTGCGGCATCACCCTCGCCGGTCAGTTCCCCTACCAACTCGAACCTGAAGCCATCGTTCAGGCCCGACGCGAAGGCCGATCCAAAAAGGGTCTCGTCCTCGCCGTCGATGACACACTCGGCCGAATCCAGGACGGCACCCGGCTCGCCGTCGTCGGCCGACTCCTCGGCCCATCCCACCAGGCCGTCTATCAGGCCATGGCCTCGCTCTTCCTCCAACCCAGCACCGTCCTGATGTTCGACAGCTATTCGTTCAAGTCCGGCAACATCTGGCAGCAGTACGCCTTCTACAACGCACACCAGGCCTTTGAACCACGATACGACGTCACCCTCCTCGCCAAGGGCGCACTCCACGCCACCGAGTTCTCACGCTTCACCCAACCCCAGCTCCGACACGACATGGTCTGGATGAACTCCGCCGGCGGCAACCGCAAATTCTGGATCCACGGTAAACAGCACGGCGCCACCGAAGACATCCCCATCGGACGCGCCGCGGCCTTCTACGTCGTCCACAGCTTCAGCGCCGAAAAACCATGGGAAGTCTGGACCATCGCCGGCCGCGCCCTCGCCGGCGGCGCGTATTGGTACTACGGATCTTCCGATGAACCCCAGCTCACCGGCTTCGCACGACCCGCCGGCGTCGCGCAAAAAGCACTCGCCGGTACCCCCCTTGCCTTCGCCGCGCGCCATCTCCCCCTCCACCAGCGCGGCCGGCCCTGGAAGCTCGCCGTGATCGGTGATCCCCTGTTCACCCTCCGCCGCGCCCCCGCCCCGCGCGTCGAGGCCATCCCCCTCCACGACACCATCCCCATCACCAACGATTTCCTCGCCACCGCCATCGCCGAAGGCCAGGCCGACCTCCGCACCATCCTCAAGGACATCGCCATCCTCCGCGCATCACCCAACAACAAGATCACCCTCGCCATGGCCGCCGCCACCGCCAACAGCATCCTCGGCGAACCCGACAAAATGCGCGCCGACGATGTCATCCGCGCCGTCTGGCTCCTGCATCAGGCTCACCGCAGCGAGCGCCTCGCCACCGCGCCCTATCACATGACCTCCCGTCACAAACTCGCCGAACAACTCGTCGCCGCCCACCGCCGATCCGATTTTGAAAAACAGATCGACAATGGCAATCTCGATACCGCCCGCGCCATCCTCAGCAACATGCTTTACGCGATCATGGACACAAACCAACTCGTGACCGACCTCCGCCGTTGGCTCGCCGCCATGTCCCGCGCCAACCGCGCCGACGAAGCCCTCGGCTGGCTCCGCCGGCGCCAAGACGCCAAACCCAGCTCATTCGCCGCCGGCGCCCTCAAGACCGTCCTCCAATAGACCCTCCGCAACCCACCGTCCAGCCGCGAACCCGCACAACCCGCCGCGCATCCACCCCATTTTCATACCTGAAACTTGGCGTTCTTCGCCCATCGTGGCCGATAACACCAATCAACAAGGTTGTGGTGCGCCCGCCCGGAGGTGATGCAGACACATGGCTACCAAGAAAACAACACCAAAGAAACTCACGCCGACCGCCCCCGCTCCGCCCGAGCGCTCCATGCCCAAACTCATCGGTTGGGTCCTGCTCGCCGGCCTCTGGCTGCTCGTCACCGCATCACTCGTCGGCTTCGACCCCGCCGACCCGCCCTCACACGCCGCCGCCCCCCTCAACGCGCAGCCCGCGAACTTCTGCGGCATCGTCGGCGCTTACATCTCCCACGAACTCTACCTCATGCTCGGCCAAGGCGTCTGGCTCCTTGTCCTCGCCGCACTCGCCTACCTCATCATCACCGCCGCCGGCCGGCCCATCACCCAACTGCCCCTCCGCATCGCCGGCGCCGCCGTCATGGCCGTCGCCGCCAGCGCCATCATCGCCCTGATCCTGCCCGGCGCCGGATCACTGCCCGAAGGCTCCGGCGGACTGCTCGCGATCTGGCTCGTCACCGAACTCGCCGCCTTCCAGACGTTCGGCGAAATCATTATCTTCATGACCATGCTCATCATCGGCGCCATCCTCGTCGCCGACCAATGGGTTGCCCGCGTCCCCGTCGAACTCATCTCCCTCCTCCGCCGCGCCGCCGGTCTGCGCATCCCGCGCCCCGCCTTCGCCTGGGCACGTCGTGCCGCCTCCAATGCCGCCACCCTCGAACCGCACACCCGACGGCCCACCGTCCGCCGTGAAGTCACCCCCGACGACGATCTGCACCACGAAGAACCCGACGAGGAAGACGGCGACGTCGATCAACTCGATCACGATGGCGACCACGAACCCGAAGCCCACGACGAAGAGCCCGACGACCAATACGAGCAGGAAGAACCCATCCCCGATCCCGACGCACCTGCCACCACCGGCCCCGATCTCGATGCCATCCGCGCCAAGATCGCCAACCTTCCCGTCGCCGCCAACCGACCCCAACCCGCCCCCACCGTCGGCGCCGCGCCCCTCGTCGAACAGGACCTCTCCGGCTACAAGTTCCCCGGCATCGACCTGCTCATCGAACCCGAATCCCAGTTCACCGAACAGCAGGAACAGCGCGTCCGCGAACAGGCCGAGATCCTCGAACAATCCCTGCAAACCTACAAGATCCAGGCCGAAGTCGTCGCCATCGATCCCGGACCTGTCATCACCCTCTTCGAGGTCCAACTCGCGCCCGGCACCAAAGTCTCCGCCCTCAACCGCATCAGCTCCGACCTCGCCCGCGCCCTCAAATCACAGAACGTCCGCATCGTCCCCAATACCGCCGGCAAATCCACCGTCGGCGTCGAAGTGCCCAACCTCGAAAAAGAAAAAGTCCGACTCAAGGAACTCATGACCATCGGCGGCAAACCCGCACTCGACGCCATGGCCCTGCCCATGTTCCTCGGCAAGGACGCATCCGGCAATCCCGTCATCGCAGACCTCGCCACCATGCCCCACATGCTCATCGCCGGCACCACCGGCTCCGGCAAGAGCGTCTGCATGAACAGCATCATCGTCTCCTTCCTGCTCACGCGCAAACCCGACGAAGTCAAGCTCGTCCTCGTCGATCCCAAAATGGTCGAGATGGCCGCCTTCAAGAACATCCCCCTGCTCATGTGCCCCGTCGTCACCGAGATGGCCAGAGCCACCGCCATCCTCGAATGGGCCACCGTCAAGATGGACGAACGTTACGAGCTGCTCGCCGAAGCCGGCGTCCGCGACCTCGCCGGGTACAACAAACTCACCCTCAAGGAAAAACTCGAACGCTTCGACCCCGCCGACGATGAAGAGGCCGCCCGAATTCCCAAGAAGCTCCCCCGACTCGTCTTCATCATCGATGAACTCGCCGACCTGATGATCACCAACAAGGACGTCGAAGGCCACATCGTTCGCATCGCACAAAAAGCCCGCGCCGTCGGCATCCATCTCATCCTCGCCACCCAGCGGCCCCAGGCCAACGTCGTCACCGGCCTGATCAAATCCAACATGCCCTGTCGCATCTCCTTCAAAGTCGCCAGCTCCATGGACAGCCGCATCGTCCTCGATTCCAAGGGCGCCGAACTCCTGCTCGGACAGGGCGACATGCTCTACCTCTCCCCGCGCTCATCCAAGCTCACCCGCGCCCAGGGCACCCTCGTCGACGAGATCGAGATCCGCCGCGTCGTCCGCTTCCTCAAGGAGTTCTCCGAACCCAGCTTCGAACCCCAGCTCCTCCAGCTCCGCGCTCCGTCCGTCGACGATGAAGGAGAACTCGACGACGACGAATTCGCCTCCGCCGAACGCGATCCCCTCTTTGAAAAAGCCGTCGAGGTCGTCCTCGAAACCCAGCGCGGCTCCGTCTCCCTGCTCCAACGACGACTCACCATCGGATACTCACGCTCCTCACGACTCATCGAACAAATCTACCAGGCCGGCATCATCGGCGAACACAAAGGTTCACAGGCCCGCGAAGTCCTCATGAACCTCGACGATTGGCACGCCCTCCAGGCCCAGATCCAGGCCGACGCCGAAGCCGCCGCCGATCCCCCCACCGTCAACACCCAGGACCTCGAATCCCAGGACGCCGACGCCGTCCAATACGAAACCGATGACGACGAAGACGAAGAAATCACCGCCGAGCTGGACACCGACACCAAAGTCGAACAGGAAGTCGAAGAAGAAGACACCGAAGACGACGAAGAACTCGAATACGAAGAAGGCGAATCTGAAGAAGACGAGGACGCCGAAGAAGAAGCCGAAGAAGAAGCCGAAGACGAAGAAGACGACGACGAATACGAGTACGAGTACGTCGACGAAGAAGAAGACGAAGCTGACGAAGAAGAAGATCAGGAAGAAGAGGAAGAAGACCGCTAACCGCCCCGCATAATGCATCCGTCACCCAGCGCAGAAAGATAGCCGCGGGAGGCATCCCGCGGTCCGTCTGGTGGGACGGGCCTCTTGCCCGTCGATCCCTTCACACCCACAGCCGTCGGCCCCGCCGGCGATTCACTCCTCCCCCCTTTGCGATGTAGAATACCCCCCACTGCATTGAACAGGGGAGCCCCAAATGTGTTTGATCCTCAATGCCGCCCCTCCAGGTGCGACCAGACGCTGCTCGTCATCAGGAATCCGCGCGTCGGTTGTCCTGTTGCCCCTCCTAATACTCACCAGCGCATGCTCCCGCGACGACCCCTATGGCGAGGCGATCTACCAGGCAATTGACCCAACCGACGACATGATGAGCGCCGGCTGGCGCAACAAGATCACGGTGCGCCACCTGACGGAGAATCCGGTCACGTCGACCTCCTTCAGTCCGGATTTCCAAGTCGATCAAGAGGATCTTAAGAAAGCACACGTGACAAGGACATCCGATCATTTCACGTTGATGCTTTACACCGAATTGACCGAGGGCACTTACGACAATATCACCTGGACCGCGCTAAACGCGTTCGACCGTGAGGATTGCCTTGCGGCACTTCAATCGGCCGGATTAAGTCGTCGAAGAGCACAGAACGTTGAAACCGACGTCACCAACGACCTCGCGAAGAACTCCGCCGGAGCATTGTTCCATCAAATGTTGAACGTCACGGAGACACAACTACGTGCGGCCAAGAGTGCGACCGACGCGGTACGACTTGGCAAACTCCTTGTAGCCAAGCGCGACATGATGATCAAGAGTCCCTGGGTATACGAACTGGCGGACCTCGACCACGAGATGGACACTGCCCACAAGGATGTGTTCGTCGGCGGCGCTTCATCGGCTGCCGTGTGGATTGTCGCCTTTGACAGGTCCTCCGGCTCGCAGGAATGGCCCGCACTTGTCACGTTCAAGAATGACAATGGTGATTGGGAACCACGCGTGCGCTTCGTACAGGAACTGTTTCGATTGGAAATCAAGACACCAACGCCCGAAACTGCCAACCCTCAGATCGAAACCGGGCTTAGCCCCGGAGAAGCCCTAAGTTATTCACTACCACAACCCGCGACGTCAGCGCAGACTCGACCTAAGGATTCTCAGTAAACGCAAGATCGTTTGACGAACCATCACGCCCCCCACTTCCTGCAAAACGTCCCGCGTGCTAATCGCACGTTTCCTACCCTCCGTCCCCATCCACACCCGCACCATCGCCCACCGTCACCTCCGCCCCCACCTCCCCCGCGCCGAACGCACTCTCACGCTGCCGCCCCGCCGACCAATCCGTCACCGCCGTGTCCGGGCCCTCCCCCTCATGCACCTTCAAATGCCGATACTCATTATCCCGCTGCGCCGGCACATACCCCGCATCACGAATCAGCCGGCAGATCATCGCCTCATCCAACTGATGCGTCGTCCCCGCCGCCGACACCACGTTCTCCTCCATCATCACACTGCCCATGTCGTTCGCGCCAAAAAACAACCCCAACTGACCGATCTTCGGCCCCATCGTCACCCACGACGACCCAATCGAATGCACGTTATCCAAAAACAATCGCGCCACCGCCTGCATCCGCAGATACTCCGTCGCCCCCGCCCGCCGCAACACCTTCCCCGCGTCGCCATGCTCACCGCCCTCCGCCAACACATCACCCGGGAACGGCTCGCCGCTTTCACCATCCCACTCCGGCATCCGACCCAGCGCCGTATGGTCCGGCTGGAACGGCCACGTGATAAACGACACATACCGACCCGGCCACCCCTGCTCGATCGCCTCGTCCTGCGCGTCGCGCACCCGCTGCATGTGATCGATGCGATCCGCCGCGCCCTCGATGTGCCCGAACATCATCGTCGCACTCGTGCTCATCCCCAGCCGATGCGCCGTGCGCATCACGTCCAGCCATTGATCCGCCGACGCCTTTCCCCTTCCAATCCGCCGACGCACCGGCTCCGCGAATATCTCCGCGCCCCCGCCCGGCACCGAGTCCAGCCCCGCCGCCTGCAACCGGCGCATGATCGCTTCCAGTTTCCCCAGCCACTGCTCACGCGGCATCTCCCCGCTCTTCCGCGGCTCCGTACTTGGGAATCCATCAACATCAAACACCGCCACAAACTCCACAAACTCCGGCGGGCTGAACGCGTGCAAATGAATGTGTGGAAACGCCCCTTTCAAGCCGCTCAGCATCTCTTCGTAAAACTCAATCGGCAGTTCCGGATGCATCCCCCCCTGCATCAGCACCTGCGTTCCCCCGATATCCGATAGCTCCGCGAACTTCCCGTGCAGCTCATCCCGGCTCAGCACGTACCCCTCGTCATCCCCCAGCTTGCGGTAGAAAGCACAAAACGTGCACCGCGCCGAACACACGTTCGTGTAATTCACGTTGCGATCGATCACGTACGTCCGAATCTTCTGTCCATGCAAACGATCCGCTGCCGCCGATGCCCACCGCCCCAGATCGTGCAGCGGCGCCTCCCGCATCAGCCGTAGCGCCTGCGCCCCCGTCAGCCGCGCACGCCCCGCCGCCACCGCGTCCATATCGCAATCCTGAATCAACGTTTCGCTGCCCATCCCCCAAGTCTAGACGCTCCCCATCCCATCAGCCAACGCCGCCCATCGTGACGCACCGTCCGACCGTTACTACAATGCCGCTTCAATATTGGGAGCCGCCCGCGATGGACTGGTTTGATTACCGAGATGGACAACTGTTCTGCGAAGACGTCAACGTCGACGAGTTGGCCGCTCGCGTCGGCACCCCGCTCTACCTCTACTCTCAGCGCACCCTCGAACACCACTACGACGCACTCAACCGCGCCTTCGCCCCCCTCAATCCCCTCCTCTGCTACTCCATCAAAAGCTGCGGCAACATCAACCTCATCCGACTCCTCGCCAATCGCGGGGCCGGCATGGACATCGTCTCCGGCGGCGAACTCTACCGCGCTCAGCAGGCCGGCGTCCCCACCAACAAGATCGTCTACGCCGGCGTCGGAAAGACCGACAGCGAAATCGTCGACGCCCTCGAGGCCGGCATCCACAGCTTCAACATCGAATCCGAAGCCGAATTCGAGAACATTGCCGCCATCGCCGCCGCCACCGGCGCCACCGGCCGCGCCATGCTCCGCGTCAACCCCGACGTCGCCGACCCCAACACCCACGCCAAAACCACCACCGGTGCAAGGGAAACCAAGTTCGGCGTCGACATCGATCGCGCCGTTCGCTTCTTTGAACGCTACAGCGCGCACCAACACCTCAAGCTCACCGGCATCCACCTGCACATCGGCTCACCCATCTACTCCCCCGAGCCCTATGTCAGAGCCATCCGGCGCGCCCTCGTCCTCATCGATGACCTGCGCAGCCGCGGCTCCACCATCGACACCCTCAACATCGGCGGGGGATACGCCGCCGACTACGAGTCCGGCGCCTCACCCACCTACGAAGACTACGCCGCCGCCATCGTCCCCCTGCTTCAAGACCAAAACCTCTCGATCATCATGGAGCCCGGCCGCACCATCTCTGGGAACGCCGGCATCCTCATCACCCGCGTCCAGTACATCAAGACCGGCGGGACCAAAATCTTCGTCATCGTCGACGCCGGCATGCACCACCTCGTGCGCCCCGCGATGTACGACGCCTTCCATTTCATCTGGCCCACCCACGTCGTCCCCGACCACGTCCCCGCCCAACGCAGCGCCGACATGCCCAACCAGGGACTCGACGCCGTCGAAGTCGTCGGCCCCATCTGTGAAACCGGCGACGTCCTCGCCGCCCATCGCGCCCTGCCCCCCGTCGCCCGCGGCGACCTCCTCGCCGTCTACACCGCCGGCGCCTACGGCATGACCATGGTCAGCAATTACAACGCCATGCCCCGCCCCGCCGAGGTCCTCGTCTCCTCCGATCGAGCCACCCTCATCCGAAGACGCGAAACCTACGACGACCTCGTCGCCCCCGAACGCGATCCCGCCGACGTCTGAACGCCAATCTCGATCGCCCATTCCCCGATGCGCCCCGGTCGCCCACCCGATCCCCCCATCCTGCTATCCTATTCCGCACACCCCATGTCCAAACATCGCATCATCTCCGGCGATCCCGACGACCAGCGCGACGATCAGATCGCCGCCACGCTCCGACCCCAGCAACTCGATCAATACGTCGGCCAGTCCGCACTCGTCGAACGACTCACCATCGCCCTCCGCGCCGCACAGCAACGCAACGAATCCATGGAGCACGTCCTCCTCCACGGACCGCCCGGACTCGGCAAGACCTCCCTCGCTTTCGTCATCGCAAACGAAATGGGTGCGCACCTCACCGTCACCTCCGGCCCCGCCCTCACCCGACCCGCCGACCTCGTCGGCCTCCTCACCAAACTACAGCACCGAGACGTCCTGTTCATCGATGAAATCCACCGCCTCCCCATCGCCCTCGAGGAATACCTCTACTCCGCGATGGAAGACTACCGCATCGAATTCACCGTCGACTCCGGCATGCACGCCAAAACCATCACCCTCCCCGTCCAGCCCTTCTGCCTCATCGGCGCCACCACCCGCGCCGGCGGCATCTCCGGCCCCATGCGCGCCCGCTTCGGCATCGTCCATCACCTCACCTACTACCACCAACACGAACTGCTCACCATCCTCCGCCGCTCAGCCTCATTGCTCGATATCACCACCGCCGACGATAGCGCCCTGTCCACCATCGCCGATCGCTCCCGCGGCACGCCCCGCGTCGCCAACCGACTCCTCCGCCGCGCCCGCGACTACGCCCAGATCAAGCGCGACGGTTCCTTCGACACCCAATCCGTCAACGATGCGCTCAAACTCGAAGGCGTCGACGAGATCGGCCTCGACGAAATCGACCGCCAATACCTCCGCACCATCGCCGAAATCTACCGCGGCGGCCCCGTCGGCCTCGACACCATCGCCGCCACCCTCTCCGAAGACCCCGGCACCCTCGAAGACATGGTCGAACCCTTCCTCCTCCAGATCGGCTTCCTCGCCCGAACCCGCCGCGGCCGGCAACTCACCCCCCGCGCCGCCGACCACCTCGGCGTCACCATCGATCCCCCCCCCGATCCCGACAACAACCTCTTCAACGATCAACAATAGAATTGCCCCGAGCACCGCATGTAAATGCGGTGCATCTGAACCAAGAGAGACCCCTCGCCTCTTCTTCGTGCCCCTCGCGCTCATCGCGCCTTCGTGAGAAATCCCTGACCTCTCACCCCGCCCGCGCCCCCCTACCCCGGCGGCCGCCCCAACGGCCGAATCTCCAATCGGCTCACCACATTCCCCGACCGCGTCTCCAGCAAACCCAACACCGCCTCACCCACTTCCGCCGGCTTCACTTTCCAATCCGCCGCCACCCCCGCGTCCGCGCGATGCGAGGCGCTGTCCACCGATCCCGGAAACACCGTCGTCACCTTGATCCCCAACTCCCGCACCTCTTGAAACAATGACTCCGAAAACCCCACCACCGCATGCTTGCTCGCCGCATAGCCGCTTCCGCCCTTCAGCGGCATGTACCCCGAAATCGACGACACGTTCACCACGTGCCCGCTGCCCTGTTGCTTCAAATGTGGCAACACCGCCCGCGTCGCATAAAACGTCCCGTTCACGTTCGTCTCGATCATCGTCCGCCACTCCTCGGGCGTAATCTCCATCGTGCTCTTGCGAATCACCAACCCCGCATTGTTGATCAGCGCATCCACCCCACCCAACTTTGTAACCAACCCCTCAATCGCCGCCCCCGTCTCCGCGCACGACCGCAAATCCGCCACCGCCGTGTCGCACGTCCCACCCTCCGCCTCAATCGCTTCCTTCAACGATGCCAACAACG
>NYZD01000192.1 GCA_002685935.1 Planctomycetaceae bacterium
CATGCGATTCGAACCCAACATCAACATGATCATCGAGAGGGGCGGCCAGACCTACAAGACGCCGATTGTCGAGATAAAGAATCTCAATTCGTTCAAGGCCCTGTACGGCTCGATCACCTACGAACAGCAGCGACAACTCGATGCCTGGATGGACACCGGCGAGGTGATGGGCGATCGCGCCAAGACCACCCGCGGCTGGGATGACGATCGCAACGTTACCATTCTCCAGCGGCACAAGGAAGATGCCGATGAATACCGCTACTTCCCCGATCCGGATTTGGTGCCCGTCGTGGTTGACGAGCCTTGGCTCGAACGCCTGCGGGCTGAGATTCCCGAGTTACCGCTCCAGCGTTTGCAGCGGTATGTGGATGATCTCGGCATCGACATCAAGCACGCCCGGGCCATCACCGATGAGCGCGATGTGTGCCTGTTCTACGAGTCGATCATCGAGGCCGGCGCCGACGCGAAGCGTGCCGCCGCGGTTCTCATGAACAACCTGTCCAAACGCGCCAATGAAGCGGAATGTCTGGTCAGTGATCTGGGCATCACGGCCGGCCAGATCGTCGCTATCGATCGTATGCAGTCGGACAATCAGATCAGTTCCAGCGGCGCGGACGACCTGATCGGCCTCTGCTGTGAAGACCCCGCCGCCGATCCGGCCCAACTCGCCGAATCCAAGGGCCTGCTGCAGGTCTCCGACGATTCAGCCCTGGACGAGTGGTGCGCCGCGGCCATCGAATCCGAGCCTCAGGCCGCCGATGATGTGCGCGCCGGCAACATGAAAGCCATCGGCCGACTCGTCGGCGCGGTGATGAAGCTCTCAAAGGGACAGGCGAATCCCAAGATCGTCACCAACAAGCTGCGCGAGAAACTCAGCGGATAGTCTCATTCAGTCATACGACCATGAAGATCCAACAACTCAATCACGTGGCCCTGCAGGTATCCGACATCGATCGAAGCTGCACGTTCTACAGCGAGGTGATGGGGCTGGAACAGATCCGGCGCCCGGCGTTCGCCTTCCCGGGCGCGTGGTTTCGTATCGGAGTGGATGCTGAATTGCACCTGATCGCGCGGGACGGCGATTTCCCCGCCGACCAGGTCACCGATGCCAATCACTTCGCGATGAAGATCGATTCCGCCGAGGCCGCGGTGACGCACCTTCAGCGACGCGGGGCGGTGTTGAGAGGGCCAAACGTTCGCCCCGACGGCGCGACACAGATCTTCTTGGCAGACCCCGATGGGCACGTGATCGAACTGTGCACGGCCGTGCCGTGATCGATCGGCGCGGCACGGACAGATCTGAAAAACGCGGCTAATCGCCTCCCGCCACGCGATCGATTTCATCGACGCTCGTGAGGCCTTCACTTACCAATCGGTAACCACTTTGCGTCAGCGAATTGAACAGGTCGGTTTCCGTGGCCCGGCGAAGATCCTGCAACGTCGGATTCTTGAGAATCACATCCTGCACATCCTCGCTGGCACGCAACAACTCAAAAATCGCTCGACGACCGACGTAACCGGTCTGCAGGCAATGCTCGCAACCGGCGGGGATGTACACCGTCGTCACGTTTGAGACATACTTACTCATCCGAAGCGACTGCGCCGACGTGGGCTTCGTGTCCACCTTGCACGATGGGCACAGCATGCGCACCAGCCTCTGAGCCAGCACCAGATTCAGCCCTGAAGCGACCAGGTACGGCTCGACGCCCAGGTCCATCAAACGGAAAATCGATCCCAGCGTGTCGCGCGCGTGCACCGTCGAGAACACCATGTGCCCGGTCACCGCGGCCTGCATCGCCACGCGCGCCGTGTCCTCATCGCGGACCTCACCCAGCAGAATCACGTCCGGATCCTGTCGCAAGACCGATCGCAGCAGTGTCGCAAACGTATTGCCCTGATCCTCGCTGATCGGTATCTGCGTCACGCCCTCGATTTGGTATTCCACGGGATCTTCAATCGTGATGATGTTGCGGACCTCCGCATCGACCTCGCGAATCGCCGCGTAGAGCGTGGTCGTCTTGCCCGAGCCGGTCGGCCCGCAGCTCAGCACCATGCCCGCGTCCTGACGCACCGTGTTGCGCACCGTTTCGTACATCCAGTCCGGCAGTTCCAGATCCTCCAGTCGATGCGGCGCGTTCTGCTGATCCAACACCCGGATCACCAGCTTCTGCCCGTACATCGACGGCGTGAAACTCACGCGGTAGTCCACCACGCGCCCCGGCACCCCAGTTGAGAAGTGTCCTTCCTGAATCACCGACTTCTGCGCGATGTCAATGTCAGCCAATACCTTGATGATGCTCATCAGCCGCTGCGTCACCGACGTGTTCAGCCGCGCGATCTCGACCATCAGACCGTCCACGCGCAGGCGCACCTGAGCATCATTGCGGCGGGGCTCCATGTGAATGTCGGTCGCGCGAATGCGGAAGCAGGCCAGCAGCAACATCCGCATCATGCGCACGGTTGCGGCGGTGGCGCCTTCGGCGCCCTTCTTCTTCGATTGGCTTTCGGTATCCCCGTGCACCGTCTGCCCGCGCGCGTTGACCAGTTGGATGTCCGCCTCATCGAACTCGGCGTGAGGCAGATTCATCACCATGTCGTGCAATTCGCGCAGATGTTGACCGAGGATGGCCGGATCATCGGCATCGGATACCGGCTCGGCATCGCCGCGACGCGCTTTCGACGCGGCCGGCGCCGCGTCTCGGCTCTGCGGCCGCTTCACGCCCTTCAACACCGGGGCCTTGCGTTCGACGGCCTCGGTCTGTTCATTGGGCACCAGCGGCAGCGGACCTGAGCCGGGCTGGAACAGCTGCAGATCGGTGCTGCCGATGTTCACAATGTCGCCGGGCTCCAGTCCCTTGCTGCCGGCGATCGGCACGCCGTTGACGCGCGTACCGTTGCGACTACTCAAATCGCGCACCTGATAGCCCAGCGCGTTCCGTTCGATCACGCAGTGATGACGGCTTGCCATCTGGTCGGTGATGACCACCGTGTTATCAGGATGCCGCCCAAAACTCAGCGGCTCATCCCCCATCTGAACGTGCCGCACACCTTCGGGCGTTTCGATCTGTACGTGCGCCTGATCCATGCCGAGAATTCATCACGAGGTCAACTGAAGCTGCCCCACAGCGTTGCGATCCGTCGCAACTCAACCAGATCAATCACTTTATCACCAGACAGTCTAGGCCGCCAGAATCCGCATGGTTCAGCCGGAGGCACAGGTCTGTTCAGCGGCAGTCAGCGCCTCCCTCGCCATCACCCACTGTCCGGCCTCGCGATGAAGCGCCCTGCCGTCAAACGGCGCCAGACCCGCTGTCCATCGCACATTCGTGCTACGATTAAGCCCAGCCGAGCCAATTGACCGTCAGGTCCCTAGCGACGATATCTGAATCAATGACGACCCAAGCACCAGAATCAGAAGTAATCACCGTTCTCGGCCCCATTGATCCGGGAAAGATGGGGATCACGCAGACCCACGAGCATCTGCTGATCGATGCCATGGATCACTACCCCGACTATCGTTTCGTCATAGATGACGAAGATGTCGTAATCCAGGAGTTAAGTGAATTCACATCGCGCGGCGGTCGCACGATCTGCGACGTGACGGTCGACGAGATCGGTCGTGATCCCGAGGCGCTGGTCCGTATCTCCCAGGCCGCGGGCGTGAACGTATTGATGGGCTGCGGGTGGTATCGCGAGTTCGGCTACCCGCCGATTGTCGAGCAGCGCACCAGTCGCGAGTTGGCCGATATCCTCGTCCGTGAGATCGAGGTTGGCGTGGGGGACACCGGCATTCGCGCGGGTTTCATTGGAGAGATTGGTACCGGGCGCCATTTCATCAAGCCAGCCGAGGAACGCGTCTTCCGCGCCGCTGCGATGGCCCAGCAACGGACCGGCGTCGCCATCACCACCCACACTACCCGCTGGGGAACGCTGGCACATGAACAGATCGACCTGTTGGCCGAATGCGGCGCGGATCCTTCCAAGGTCGTGATCGGTCATCTGGGCGACCGCATCGGTGTCAAGCACCTGCTGCCACTGGCCGAACGCGGTGTCTGCGTCGAGATCGACAACATTGGCTACGTCGACTACCAACCCGAATACGTGCGTGCCGACAACGCCGCGGCCCTGATCAAAGAGGGTTTCGGCAATCAGTTATTGCTGTCGGAGGATATTTGCATGCTGTCCCACCTCAAGTATCAGGGCGGCAAGGGCTTTGGCTACCTGCTGGAAGTGTTCTTGCCCATGCTCGTCGAGCGCGGCGCCGCCGAGGAAGACATCCACCACGCGCTGGTCACAAACCCGGCACGCGCTTTCGCCCGTGAGATCAGTCATGACGGCTAAGTCGGACTCCGTGTACACACAGATCGACGTGCCCGAGATCATCAATGCTGTCGGCTATGCCACGCGCGTCGGCGGCAGCCGCGTCTCCGACGCCGTGGTCAACGCCATGGCCGATGCCCAGCATGCCTACGTGCAGATCGACGACTTGCAGGCCGCCGCCTGGCGCGTGATCGCTGAAGTCACGGGCGCCGAGGCGGGCATCGTCACCTGCGGCGCTGCGGCTGGGCTGACACTCGGCGCGGCCGCATGCCTGACCGGCCTGGACGTCGAGAAGATGGATCAACTGCCGGATATCACCGGTTTTGCCCGCAACCAGATCATTTATCCGCGCCTCGGCCCGTATCACTACGACCACGCGGTGCGGCTCTGTGGCGCTGACATGATTGAGATTGACTTTGGAGCGGACGACGCACTTCAACAGATTCGCGCGTCGATCGGCCCGCGAACCGCCGCTATTGGCTATGCGTGGCACGGGGTCGACGAGCGCCCCGCAATTCACGACTTGGCCGAACTTGCCCATGAACACGATCTGCCGCTTCTTGTCGATGGCGCAATGTCCCTGCCTCCCGCGGACAACCTGCGTGATTTCATGCGGCGCGGCGCAGACCTGGTGACGTTCAGCGGTGGTAAACATCTGGGCGGACCCCAGGCGTCCGGCATCCTCTGCGGACGACGCGATCTGATCCGTGCCGCCTGGCTGCAGATGGTTGATATGGATGTACGCCCGCAAACGTGGTCTTTGCGGCACTGGATCGATGCTGGCTGGGTCGACCGCGCACCGAGACACGGGATCGGCCGATCCATGAAGGTCGGCAAGGAAGCCATCGTGGGCCTGATTGCGGCGTTGCAGGCGTACGATCAACGTGATCATGCCGCCGAGCAATCTGCGTGGCGGGACATCGTCGACACGCTCGCCGAGCGCCTGTCGGACCTGCCGAGCTTGGCCGTTCAACCGCTGTTTCCAGCTCCAAACGGCCAGCCGTTCTCCGTTTTGCGCCTGGAACTTCAAGGCGGTCCGCAGATGACAGATCTGATCGACGCACTCTCGGCCCATCGACCCCGGATCATTCTCTCGGAACACGAGACGGACCCGAACCAGGCCTACGTGTACCCCATGTGCCTGAAGGCGGAGGATCTTGAGATCATCGCATCCGCGATCCGGCAGCATCTGGATCCGCACGCCTAGTGCGCTCACGCGACGAATCCTCTACCATGTCGGGCCGTCATCCAGGAAGATCAGCGACGAGTCACATGAGCTACATCATTCAACACGGTGAAGTATTTGACGGGACCGGCAGCGCCTCGATCCGCGCCGATGTCCGCGTCGGCGATGGTCAGATCCAGGAGATTGGCCCATCCCTGCCGGCGCGTCCCGATGAACAGATCATTGACGCATCGGGCTTGATCGTCGCGCCGGGCTTGGTCGATCTACACACGCATGTGTTCACCGGCATGGGCGACTTCTCGGTTGACCCCGCCGACGTCGGCATCCGAACCGGTGTCACCACGCTGATTGATACGGGCACGGCCGGCGCACTGACCTACGAGACCTTCGAACGCGCCGTGATTCGTCCGGCCGCCGAGGACATCTACGAGTTTTTGTGCATCTCGCGCATCGGCGTGCTGCAGAATCAACTCAGCCCGCCTCATATGGGTGAGTTGGCTGACATCCGCTTCATCCATGTTGATTCGGCGGTGTCGTGCATTGAGCGGCTCCCGGAGTTCATCAAGGGCGTGAAGGTGCGCCTGACCGACAACCTGGCGGACAACAAGCGCGAGCACGAGGATGCCGGCTTCCAGGGCGCCCTTGCCGTCGCTGAGCGGACGGGCCTGCCGGTGATGGTGCACCATGTCGGGTCGCTGTTGACATACCAATACGTGGTCGGCGCTTTGCGATCGGGCGATATCTACACCCATACGTATCACACGCTGGCGGATAACGCGTTCGCGATGAACGATGGCGCGCCGCCGCCGGAGCTGCTCGAAGCGCGACAGCGCGGCGTGGTCTTCGACGTGGGCCATGGCGCCGGATCATTCGCGTGGGACGTAGTGGAACCGGCGTGCCAACGGCACGGGTTCTGGCCCGACACGATCAGCACGGACGTGCACAAGTTCAACATCAACGGGCCGGTGTACGACATGGCCACAACGATGTCCAAGTTCCTGCATCTGGGTATGCCGCTATCGGAGATCATCCATGCCTCGACATACGCCGCAGCACAGGCCGCGCGGATCGCGGACCGCTCGGGCCTTCTGGCGTCGGGGCGCATCGCGGACGTTGTTCTGCTGACCCAGGAGCGCGGACAGTTTGAACTTGTCGACTGCCGCGGCCAAACTCAAATCGCATCGCAAAGATTGCGACCCGTCAAGACATTCAAGGCCGGCGTCCTCACCCAGTGCCCGGCTCCGTAATCTGACGCTGATCGGACCACACGAGCTTGCGAACATGGACCTCAAAGAACTGACCCAAACGCGAGATCCGAAGTTCGGCACCTTCTTGTTCGAATTCACCACGCCCGGCATTGGTTACATTCTCAAGGCCGCCGGCTGCGATTTCGTCGTCATCGATCTGGAGCATAGCGGAATCGGCGTCGAGACCACCAAGCACTTGCTGCGCTACCTCGAAGCCGCCGACCTGCCCGCGATCGTCGGCCTGCCCGCCAAAGACAACCACTTCATCAGCCGAACACAGGACATCGGCGCCGAGGGCGTCATGCCGCCCATGGTCGCATCCGCCGACGAAGTGCGCCGGATGGTCCGTCATCTCAAGTTCCCGCCTCTGGGCGAGCGCGCCGTGTCGGTTCAGGTGGGGCACGATCGATATGCCCCCGCCCCCGTTGACCGTATGTTGGCTGACACCAACGCCCGATCTGTATTCTTTGCCAAGGTCGAGACCGCCGACGCGATCGGCGATATCGACCGGATCGCCGCGGAGCCCGGTGTCGACGGTCTGTGGGTCGGACATTACGATCTCACCGCGTCGCTAGGGATTCCCGGGCAGTTCGACAGTCCGATGTTCACCGATGCCATCGACGCCGTGGTCGCCGCGTGCCGGGCGAACAATCTCGCCCTCGGGCGCATCGCCTCGTCGATTGATGAAGGCAAGGCGTTGATCGATGTGGGCTTCGATTTCATTGCATATTCCGGTGACGCCTGGATCCTGCGCGACGCGCTGGGCACTGCGATCACCAGCCTGCGTCAGGCCGTCAAGGAGAGTTAAGGATGCCCCAACCCGTCAAAGTGGACCTCGAACAGTGGGAGCGCGACGGGTTCGTCATCGTTCCCGACATCTTGTCACCCGACGAGGCCGCCGTCGCGGCTCGAATCCTCGAGGAGCGGCTGCCCGCTGACGGTCCGCCGCCGGGACTTCCCGATGTGCACAACGGCCGCAAAACCCTCATCCGCGAACACACCGATCCGCGCTTGTCGAATCTTGCCGGCCATCCTCGACTCATCGAAGCAGTCGAACAGATCATGGGTCCATGCTTCCTGATTCAGGGCACAGCCGCCCCGGTGATCACCTACAAAAGCCCGCCGGGCGAGGAGAACTTTGATCTGGGCTATCACGTTGATTGGCCCCACAATCCGTCCGAGCCGGGGGATGAGCGATGCATGAACTGCTGCCTGCACCTGGGCACAGTGGAATCAGGCGGTGGTGCGCTGATGGTGCGCCCCGGTAGCCATCGTCTGGTCGCGGAGAATTTGAACGATCCGGTGCTGAAGCAGCGCATGTTCGATCAGGACTTTGATGGTTTCCCCGGATTATCCGAGCCGATCGAAGCGTGCGTGACCTCTGGAAGTGGCGTGTTCTTTCATGCGTTTCTCGTACATGATCGTTCCGAGAACGTGCTTGATGTACCTCGTCGCGTGGTGTTTACACACTACCGGAGTTTTGATGGTAATCAGCAGCGCAGTGAATGGGCCGCCACCGCCTCGCAGCGCTTCGTTGACCATCAGATTGAAACGATGGACGATCGACTTAAACACCTGTGCGGCCTCGACGAAAGCAGATAGCGTCGACGCGCGGCACCGACGACCCGCATCCCGCCATGAACAACACGCCCCAGATCATCCCCACCCCCGCGTTTGTGAAATACAGCGCGGGCCGACCCATCAGCCGTCGAGACGGCACCGTCCGCGTCGCGCAGCGATCGCGCCCCGGTCGCAAGGAACAGATCGCGCTGCAAGTGCTTCGCGAGGCCGTCGAGAAGCTTGGCGGCCGTGTGCAAACCGTCCGCACCGTTGCTCGTGCGCATATCGTGCTTTCTCTGCTTGATCGCGATGCCAATGCCAACACGCACCTCACCAAAGCGGACCTGTCCACTTTCGAGAAGCCCAACGGCGCCGAGCAAGGCTATGTGATCAAGGCAACACGCGCCGCGAACGCGCAAATTCAGCTCGTGGCTCAGGATCCGCAAGGGCTCTTGTATGCGACGGTGAGTCTCGTTCAACTGCTGCACACCAAAGACGGCCGTATCTGCTGGCATGGCGCTCATGTGCGGGATTGGCCGACATTCCGGTATCGCGGCAACGCCTGGACGATCTGGGTCGAATGCGGCCGGTGGTCTTACGAACGCGGCGACGGGGCCGATGCCTATGCACGCCGAATCGAACGCAAAATCGATTTCTCTCTGCAAAACAAGGTCAACCTGATCATCTTCGACGGCTTCGGCTGGAATAATCAGCGGTTCCCCGGCTACGCGGATCTGATGAAGCGCCTGGCGAAATACGCCCGGGAACGCGGCATCAAGCTACTGTTCGGCGGATACGGCGCAGGGTATGGAGCCGGCCCGCTGTACGACGGGGTGATCTTCCGCAATCGGCGCAGCTATCCCAACGGCCGGATTTACAAGTGTTATCGCTTCGTCGGTCGTGATCGATCCGCGACCTTCGGCACGTGTATCGCGAACGATGCCCTGATGAAGCTCAAGCAGAACGAACTGCGCCAGTTCGTGACGGCCGTCGAACCCGGCGCCCTTTACATTCATTGCGTGGATAATGAGGGTGTCGCCGGTCACGTGCGATCGTGGCCGACGCGCTGCGAGGCATGTCGACGCCGCTGGCCTAACGATGCGATCGACGCCCCGGACGGTGCCGCCGGCGCATTCGCTGAGCTATATGATGCCCTGTGCGATGCAGTGTTTAGCGTCAAGAATCCCAAGACCGGATACAAGGCCGCGCGCGATTGCACACCCATCCTGGTCAGTCCCGTTTACACTGCGCGGTACGAATCCGATGCCGACTGGGATCTCGCCTGTCGGTATTGGGCGGCCATCAGCCGGCTGATGAAAAACGTCAAGAACGTGGAGTTCGGCTTCCGTGAACAGTTCCTCCGCGAAGACGGCAGGGATCTGCGGTTCCGCGAGATGCGGCGTGTGCTCGATACCGACGGCAAAGGCCACGCCATCAACGCACTCGTCTTCGCTGGCGCCGCCGGTAATGACAACGACCACCTCTATAACGCCAACCCCGTGCTGAGCAAATATTACGAGGGCGCTGAAAGCATCCTCAACTGTTCGGGACACGCTTACCAGGAACCGTTGCAGATGCTTAACGCCGAGTACGCCTGGCGCGCCGATGCCGGTGCCTGGTTCGATGAGCCGATCGCCCAAACCTTTCCCAACGCGATCAATCAATACGACACGTATCGCGATGGACTGCGTCGTCCCGCGGGGATCTTCGGGCCCGAGGGCTTTCTCGAAACCGCTTGCCACCGACTCTACGGCCCCGAGGCCGGTGCGCACATGGCCACCGTCAATCGGCTGATGACTGCGGACGGCGAAGCGCCTTTGGGGTACCTGTTCAACACCGCTTTCCTCCACACCGAGGCGCAGTGGGCCAAGGACGTGCCGCCTGAACGCGCGCGCCACTCCAGCACCCGCTGGCAGCGTATCGCCGACGTCACTCAAACCGCCGCCACCGAAACGCGCTTGGCCGAGGCCCTCGTGCCCAACACTGATCCCATCCGGGAGGATCTCGCCTGGATGGCTGACACATTTCTGGTCGGCCGCGAGGCCGCCGAGATCATGACCCGATACTTCGCCCTGTACGCCATCGCCCAGGATCGATACGTCGGCGACAAGACCATCAAACTCGACACCATCGATCAGGCCTCCGCCGCCATCCTTCGCCGCATCGACCTGCTTGAGGCATACATGACACGACATTTCTCGAACGCCACTCTTGACTACCTCGGCGGCGACATCGGCCATTGGCCGAACTTCATCGCCTCATCGCGCAAGCGCGTGGCCGAGGTTGTCGCCGGCGTGCGCAAGCGCGATCGCGGCGAGCCCGAGCCCTATTCATGGTGGTGAAAGAGACGCCCCTGTATCGGGGCCGCACGTGCATTGAGGCGGCGCGTCAACGCCAATCCCGGGGTGTGAAGTTCGGGCCGGTCCTTCATGGCAGTGCCAAACCATGTTATAGGGGGCGGCCGCGTCTATACGCCAAGCAATGCCCGGGGATTCCGATCAGTACTCGTAGCGAAACGCATGAAGCATCGAATGTGAAGCCCAGGCTTCACGCGGCGATCGCAGTTCCGTCGCGAAGATGTTGGTTGATGGCATCAAACTCATCCTTGAGTCCGCAAAAGACGTCAACGATGCGCGGATCAAAGTGTGCGCCGGCTCCGTCGACAACGATCGATCGAGAGACATGATCAGCAAAGGCCTCTTTGTAAACACGCTTGGATGTCAACGCGTCGAACACATCGGCCACCGCCACGATACGTCCCGCCAGAGGAATATCGTCGCCCGTCAGCCCGTTGGGATATCCACTGCCGTCGAAGCGTTCATGGTGTGAGATGGCAATATCTCGTGCGATCTGCAGGAACATCGCCTCAGGGTGTTCTTCCAACGCATCCTGAAGCGTTTGGGCCCCAAGAGAGGTGTGTTGTTTCATGATCTCGAACTCCTCGTCGCTGAGGCGGCCCGGCTTGAGGAGTACACAGTCAGGGATCGCGACCTTGCCAATGTCATGCAACGGACTTGTGAGATAAATCAACTGGCAGAACTGATCATCAATGTCGTCACGGAAATCCGGATGATGGACCAGGTGTCTGGTCAACGTGCGGGCGTAACTGCGAACCCGATCGAGGTGAGCCCCGGTCTCGGGGTCTCGCGACTCAGCCAATCGAGCCATCGCGAAGATCGTCAGATCGCGCGTTTCCATGCCCAGTATGCGTTCGCCCGCTCGAAGCCGGACGATGAGTTCCGCCGGATTGAATGGCTTGGGGATGAAATCATCCGCGCCGGCCTCCATGCCTCGGACAAGATCATCACTGCTGTCGCGGCCGGTCAGCAGCAGGAAGTACACGTAGCGATCAATGCTCATCGCACGCAGTTGTCGGCACAACTCCAGACCATCCATCTGCGGCATCTCCCAGTCTGAGATCACCAGACGACAATCCTCATGGTGCATGACCTCAAGCGCCTCGGCGCCATCATGCGCGGTGATCACGTCATAGTTCTCATCGCGCAGGAGATCGCCAATGAGTTCGAGCGTGATGGGATCGTCGTCTACTACCAGGACTCGCATAAACCGGCTCCTCATGCCAAACAATTCACGTTAATCATTCCGATGTGCCGCCTGAATCGCCGTGGGAACGGCCGCAAGGAATCGCTGGAGTTCCGCCTTCACCTCTTCGAGGCAGCGCTCGGCGTCCGACAGGTCATCCGACCGGCCGATCATCTCCAACTCCCGCAGACGATCACGCAGGTGCGCTGCGGCGAGATTGGCTGCGGCGCCCTTGAGCGCATGAGCCGCATCTCCGATAGCGTCGCGGTCGCCATCGTTGACGGCATCGGTAATGCGCTGAACCTTCTCTGCCGACGATGCCTCAAACATCTCCAGGAGCCTCGCCACGAGGTCAGTGTCCCCTCTACAGCGACTCAGCAATTCCTCAATATCAATGGGCAATGTCTGATCTGTGATGTCGGGTGCGTCGTTCACGGCTGGGCTCTCCTGAAGCGGCGCTTCCGGGTGTGCGTTTGTGAGATCGTGAAACGTGTCGCTGGCGTGCCCGGGCACACGTGCGTACTTCTGAATTAGCGTGATCAACGCCTCGGGGTTGAAGGGCTTCGCCAGGTAGTCATCCATGCCGGCCTCGATGCGGCGTTCGCGATCCCCTTTAATTGCGTTCGCGGTCAGTGCGATGATCGGAAGCGGGCCGCGGTCATCAGTGAAACATTGGCCCGACCGCTCGAGTTCGCGGATCTCGCCCGTCGCGTCGTAGCCGCTCACCTCGGGCATCTGGCAGTCCATGAGTACCAGGTGGTAACAATGGCGTTGCACCGCGTCGACGGCTTCTCGGCCGTTGACGCCCTGGCCAAGATTCCCACCGAGAAACCTGACCTGCTGATACTCGACATTTCGATGCCCCGCCTTGGAGGCATCCAGACCGTCAAACAACTGCGTCGGGCCTATCCCACGAAATACTACCCGGTGATCATGCTGACCGATGACAGCGACCGCGCTCGAGTCAAGGAAGCCGCCGAACTACAGATCAATGCTTACATGATCAAGTCGGAATTCTCGATGGCTAACCTCCTGGACCGAATTGAGAAGGTGCTTGAACAGCGCGCCGATCAACGATTGACCAGGTAGTCCCCGATGCCACATCGCGGCCTCCGCGGACCCCGGTGTGATTCCCGCGCTGACGCCCTCCCATTGCCTGCTTCGGTTTCATGGTGATCATCTGATCGCTGCGGTATCCATGGTGGCCCGCGATCGCATGCCATCTGATACTCACCGACTACACGTTGACGAGCGGCGATGATCGCAAACTCTTTGCGGGTCCGGAGAAATGCGAAGCCCCGCGACGCAACGCGGGGCAGCGCGGCAAAGCCACCTCGGGGATTCGAACCCCGGACCGGTGCTTTACGAAAGCATTTGTGGTACGCCACACATGACTGGTGAATCAGAAGTTACGGAATCGCCCGATGCTGTCTTGGCGCTCCGCTTGGCGCAAATCGTTAAGAATGACCCGCATCTGGCAGAGCTGATCGACGCCTGGCCCACGCTTGCTGATGCGGTCAAGGCGAGCATACTCGCGATGATCGAAGCGGCCAAGGGCGACAAAGGGACAAGTCTGCCCTGAACACGGGGCGCGGTGGTTCCGGGAAGAGGGCGGCGGATTCGTCATTGACGTTGGTGCATCACCGAGCGGGGGCCGTGGCAGTTGACGGCTGCGCTCTTCCTTTACAGCATGCCCATGGTCCCGATGAGCGTCAGCCCGGCCACGCCGCGCGGGGCTAACCATGTACCCCCCTGGGTACACCCTTTATTGCGATCACGGGACTCCGACGGTGGAGGGTCTGATGCCTGTACTTCAGCGTGCCAGCGGGACTGCGGAGAAGCGGAACCGCCGCGCCCGCCTCGCTCGCCGCGTGCCGCACCACCGGCAGGCCCAGATCGCGCCAACGTGACCTCACGTCGTGCCTCGACATTTGTTCGTAGTTTGTTAGGATATCCGGCGCGACTTCGCTGAACGGAGGTTGCCATGGCTATGCCCCTCCACCCGTCACCCATGGCCGCAAGTATCCCAACTCTCACATAGAATGTGGACCTATTTGTGGGGGCAGTTCACTAATGTAGTCAGTATTTGGCAAACTCAGGATTACGCAAATGGAAGAATACGTGGGAAAAGTAGTGATCGTCACTGGCGCGGGCGGTGGCATTGGCAGTGTGATAGCACGGACTTTCGCCAGGGCGGGCGCCTGTTTGGCCATCTGCGACATTCGTGCCGATGCTCTGGCGAGGACGGAAAACGAGCTAAAACCTTTGACGCCGAATCTGTTGTCCTCAGTGGTTGATGTCAGTAGCGAAGAGGAAGTCCGCGATTTTCTTAGTGACATTTCCAGACGCTTGGGGGATTGTCATGTTCTTGTGAATACGGTCGGACTGGTCGACAATCTCGGCGACGTTGAGGAGTTAATGCTGTCTGAGTGGGACAAGACCATTGCAGTCAATCTGACCTCCGCTTTCCTGATGGCGAAAGTTGCCGTTCCGCAGATGAAACGGAACGGCGGTGGTGCCATTGTCAACCTGGCATCGGTCTCGGGTTTGGCCAATCAGCCTGCCGCGATGGTGTATTCAGTGACCAAGGCGGCGCTGATCTCTCTCACGAAGAGCGAGGCCATCGACCTGGCGCCCTACCATATTCGCGCCAACGCGATCTCACCGGGATCCGTCGATACGCCCATGTTGGATGAGGCCACCGAATTAGTTGGCAAGGCATCGGGGTTAACCGCTTCCGAACAGCGGCAGCGCTGGGCCGAGCAATATCCGACACAACGTTTTTCCAGTGCCGAGGAAATCGCGGAGTTAGCATGCTTCCTTTGCAGTGACCGGGCGTCCAACATCACCGGCGCAAACGTGGTCATCGACGGCGGCCTCACCTCCGTGTTGCCGGAGAGGTAGTATGTCGACCGAACTTGCCATTACCGACACGCACATCCACCTCTGGGATCTTGGCAGGCTTTCCTATCCCTGGCTCGACGAGCTTCCGACTTTACAGCGAAACTTCCTCTTGCCCGATCTCGAGTCTGCGATCAAGCCGGCGGGCGTGGATAAGGTTGTTTTCGTGGAATCCGGATGTGACCCCAAGCATCACGGGGAAGAGATTGCCTGGGTCACTGAATTAGCGAGACAGTGCCCTGAAATCTCCGGCGTGGTTGCCGGGGCTTCTGTGAACAATGAGAAGGAACTGGCCGCCCGCCTCGATCGACTCGCGGGCAACCCTCTGGTCAAGGGCGTGCGGCGCGAATTCTACGGTGAACCTGCCGAGTTCGCCACGCAGGATTTCGTGATCGACTCGGTTCGGCGCCTGGCTGACTATGGGTTGAGTTTCGACCTGACCGTCGACCGGCGGTTGTTGGCTACGATTGGCACATTTGTCGAACGCTGTGGAGACACTGCCATGGTGCTCGACCATCTTGGCGAGCCCGACGTCGGAAACGGAGTGCTCGACCCGTGGCGATCCGAAATCCAAAGACTGGCGGAATATCCGAATCTCTATTGCAAGATCTCCGGATTGGTACACATGCTCCACCCGGAACATTGGCGGGCGGAAGACCTTCGCCCTTTTGTCGAGCATGCAACCGAGTGCTTCGGCATCGACCGGGTTATGTTCGGCGGTGACTGGCCCTTGTGTACATTGACTGCCGACTATGGGAGATGGCTGGAGGCATTGCAGACGATTGTCTCAGCATGGCCCGCGACGGATCTGCGGAAATTGTTTAGTGGCAACGCCAACATTTTCTATCGTCTCCAATAGACCGAGAGATCTCCCCAAGGTTGAAGTGATGGCTGTTTCTTCTCTCACCAACAAACAGATCGCGCAGTACGATGCAAACGGGTTCATCGTTATCGAGAGTGTCTTTGCCGATACCGAGATTCAGCCTGCCCTCACGGCCATTGCGGAAATAACCGCGCGCCAGCGGCCGCTCGGCAAGCAGGCAACCAAACTGGAATGGGAGTCGGAGCCGTTTGATGGGCAACGGATTCCGCGCCGTATTTATAATCCGGTTGACCAGCGCCCTGTGTTCAAAGAAATAGGACTCAGCGACAAGATGCTCGATAAGATTGAGAGTCTGCTGGGACCGAACATCCAGTTGCACGGATGTAAAATCAATATCAAGCACGCCGGTGTGGGCAGTCCTGTTCACTGGCACCAGGACCTGGCGTTTTCACCGCACACAAGCTGCGATCTGGCGGCCTGCATTGTCTACCTGGATCCTGCTACGGAATTCAACGGATGCCTGCAGGTGATACCAGGGCAGCACCAGAAAGCACTGATGGATCACACCGTGAACGGGCAGTTCAGAGGCCGGGTCACCGAAGATCTCTCACGCCGCCGCGACGTGATGGATTGTCCTGCACCTGCCGGGAGCGTGGTGATATTTCATTGCAAGACACCCCACCGGTCGGAGGCCAATCGTCCGTCGAAACCGCGGCGGGCGCTCATTCTGGAGTTCAGAGCAGCGGATGCCTTTCCCATATATCACCATGTGTCGGTTGCCGACCATGAACAAACGGCAACCCGGCTGGTTCGTGGCCAGCCCCTTAGAACCGCGCGCTTCGAGGGTACGTCCCTGCCTGTCCCCTGTGCTTTCGATGAGTCATTTTCCTATACGTCAATCTACGATATTCAACAATCCGGCTAAACTCGTCAAGCACAAGCGCTGATTGTGCTGAACCGGAACGTCCGGAGCAATTACACAATGGCAGCAACCCAATTAGATGGCATCATCTCGGTGTAAACAGATGGAGGCAGAACTATGAGTCAGAGACCGATCATCACTCACCTCGAGGTGCATGAATTCGAATTTGAGATTCAGGATATGATCCCCAATGATCGTACCGGCGGCATCATCTATTCGCCGGGGACCAGTGGAACGTTCAAGAATGCGGTGTTGCAGGTCCATACGGACGCTGGCCTGTCAGGCGAGCATGTGGTGAGTTTCCTGGCGAATCTCGCTGCCATTCCCATGTTTGCCAAACAGCTTGTGGGCCAGAATGCGCTCGAACGGGAACGGCTCTATCAGAGCACGAAATTCACCCAGCGCGGGTTGAGCGGCATCAGTACGGGCGTTGTCGACTGTGCCCTTTGGGATATCGCCGGGAAATATTACAACGCCCCGGTCTATGAACTTTTGGGCGGATATCGAAAACGCCTGACGGCCTATGCGAGTACCTATCATGGTGACGAAGAGATCGGCGGATTGAATTCGCCTGAGGCATACGCGGATTTTGCCGAGCAATGTCTTGAACTAGGATACAAGGCGTTTAAAATCCATGGCTGGGAAGAGGGACCGGTCGAACGTGAGATCAAGGTTGTGCAGGCCGTCAGAGATCGGGTCGGCGACCGGATGATGCTGATGAACGATCCGGCGTGTGCGATCAACACCTTCGGCGATGCGTGGCGGGTCGGCCGTGCCTGCGACGAAGCCGGCTTTTTCTGGCTCGAGGATCCTTTCAAGGATGGCGGTCTCTCCATCCATGCCCACCGCAAATTGCGCCAGAAAATCAAGACGCCGCTGCTGGTTAGCGAACATGTGAATCTCCTGGAGCCGACCATTGATTTTGCCATGGCTGACGCGACGGATTTCGTCCGTGCCGACACCGATTACGATGGCGGCATCACGGGCGTGATGAAAATTGCCCATGCTGCCGAGGGCCTGGGCCTGGACACGGAGGTCCACCTGGTTGGTCCCGCCAGACGGCACTGCATCGCATCCATTCGCAATGCCAACTTTTATGAAATGGGCCTGGTCCATCCGAGAGGCGGATTTTACGGCCCGCCCATCTTCAACAATGGTTATCGCGATGCGTTGGATGCCATCGATGCCGATGGCTGTGTAAGCGTGCCAGAAGGCCCGGGACTGGGTGTGCAGTTGGATTGGGATTACATTCGCCGTCGCAGAACGGCGCATGCCGTATACGATTGATCGACAGTAGAGCGGTCCTAATCCTCTTCGAGAACTCGGAAACCAAGATCAGAGATCTTGCACGGCCATTGAACAAGAAAAAGTTTCAGAAAACGACCGGGCGGTTATGACGCGCGCTGGTGACACGCCCGCCAGAGCGGGATCGAGTGGGCGCCGGGACCGATTGGCATCGTTGCAGGGGTGCTTCAACCAATTCATCTGCTTCAGTCTTCGTCATCTTGACTACATCGCGCAGACGTACACTTCCTATTACAATACGGTCCGACCCTACCAGTCGTTGGGCCGTTTGCCGCTGGGGCAGGGCAGTCGGCCGCCGCCAGCTAGCTTGGTCAATCAGGACATCGGGCCTGTTCTTGGGCAGGCCTAACTCGCCGGATTGCCCAACCATTACGAGCGAAACGCAGTATGAACCGCGGGAAAAACAGTGGATACCCGACAAACTGGACCACCTCTGGGCGTTGACCTGATCACCGAACCCGATGGGTCGAAAAGAAACGATGTGTCACTTCGGAGGACTTACCTCAGATATAGAGCATCGACGCTCGCAGTTACATGGAGATCACGCGATGCATGACCTCGATCCAACTCAGTCTCAACTGTTCATCGATGATCACATCATCGCCCATCAAACGTTGCTCCAGCGCGTGGTCCATCAGCCCATCCGTTGGTCTCGCGTCAACCCCATCCTGACGCCGGATATGCCTTGGGAATCACCGAGCCTGGCGTTCCTCATCGCCGTGTATGCCGACGAGGACATCGGCGGCTATCGCGCGTGGTACATGACGCAACAGTCTGGCCACTCGGTGTTCTGTACAGCCGTCAGCGCCGATGGCGTCGACTGGACGAGGCCCGATCTGGATTTCTGTCGTGATTTCGCGGGCGGACCCAACAACATCATGTTCACTTTCCCGGCGGCCTGCGATCAGCCCACGATCCTGCGCGATCCCCAGGACACCGAGCGGCCATGGAAGATCGTGTTCTATTCCGTGGGAAGCTACTACGTCGGCCATTCAACCGACGGCTTGCGATGGACGGTACCGCAGAACCCCGATCAGGCGCTGACCGCGTCGGGATATGGCGATCGAGGAACGGCCTTGCTGGCGCCTGGCGCGGACGAGCCATACATGGTGTTCACCCGAGACCTGGAAGATGCCCGCGCCCACCAGCTTGTGCGCTGCATCTGTCGCCTCGGCAGTCACGATGCCCGTACCGTCAGTTCATCCACGATGGTCCTGCGCCCGGACCTCGAGGACGGTCCGGATGTTGAGTTCTACCAGATGAGCGCATTTCGATACGAAAGTGTTTATGTCGGATTGATCAAACGGTACTTCAAGACGGAGCCCACCTTCTCCGACATTGAACTTGCCGTCAGTCGCGACACCCACACGTGGCAACGCGTCAGGCCCCGCCAGGCGTTCTTTGCCCCGCCGCCGAACGCGCGGGAGATCGGCGCCTTTGACATGGGCACCGTTTGTCCTGCGCCGTCCCCGCCCATTCGCATCGGCGACGCGCTCTGCTTCTACTACTATGGCTCGGCGTCGTTCCATGGTGACCGATTCATGACCCATGATCGTTGCTTTGGCATCGCCAAACTGCGGGTGGACGGCTTTGCGTCACTCAACGCCTCGAAGAACCGGCCGGGCCAGGTGACAACCCGTCCGTTCATGTGTCCCGGCGGCAAACTCATGCTCAACGGACTGGTCTATGGCGGCAATCTGTGGGGATACGATGATCTGGAGGAGGCGGACGGATACCTGCGCGCCGAAGTGCTCGACTCGGATGGTCAGGTGATCCCCGGGTTCTCCCGCCATAACGCCAGACCATTGTTCAAAGACACTGTTGGAGTCGGTCCGGTCAGCGAGCATGCCTGGTTGGATGCATCCGGTCTGCCGCGCGATCTTAGCAGTCTGCAAGACCGGCACATTGCCCTGCGCTTCCTCCTGCGTTCGGCGGAACTGTATTCTTTCCGGATCGAAACTGATCGCGACGCCCTTCGGTCCGCCTCCTGACACCCTCAAGTCCGGATGGCGTGTAGGATCTCATCATGGTCTCCTGGCGGCAAGGGGTTTTGAATGTGTAGCGGCCCAAGAGATTGTGGTATTTCCCTTATTGGTTGATGCTGCGTTACTTAAGCCACCACCCGTCCCAATCCGGTACCATGACCGCAAAGCGCCCTGCGAATGCATCGATCATGCGTCTTGCCTCGAACTCATCAGTGCTGCACCTGGCCTGATAGAATCAGGCAGGTGAGCACGACCGTTAGCCACCCGGGATGGTTCCGACGGCAGATCGACTGGGAAATATCAGATTCTTCGGGGCAGACGTGTCGGGCGCCGCAAAGAAACTCATCGCCATATGGGAAATCCAGGATTGAGAGACGCAGGGCCGGCTCGATGATACGATGGACATCCTCGTTCGGATGCCGGTCGAATCGTTGGATCGCACAATGCGGGGATCTGCACCATGACCGATGAACTGCCAGCGCTCAAGATCCTTCTGGTCCACGCCCACCCGGCGGACATTGCGGCAGAGGGCGCGGGAACGGTGGTCCTGCACACCCGGCGCGGCGATGATGTCACCTGCCTGGTGTGCTCCGACGGCGAGCGGCATCACAACAACCTGATATACCGCGAATACGCCAAGCCGCCCGACCAGTGTGACCCGAAGGTGCTCGGCGCGACGGTGGATGACATCTGCGCGTTCAAGCGTCGCGAGGCCGAACGAATCTGTGACGTGCTGGGAATCAGAAGGCTCTATGCGTTTGGCTGGCCGGATGTGCAGTGGGTCTGCACACATGAAAAGATCATGCAGATCGCCGAGGTGGTTCGCGAGGTCCGCCCCGACGTGGTCCTGACGCACATGCCCTGGGGGGAACAGCAGTCGCAACTGACCGATGTGCATGCGGTGGTTGGCCACATGACGCGGATGGCCGTGCGCTACTGCTCCGACAGCCTGCCGCAGGTCGACGGGCACGAGCCGCACCACACGAAGCTCATCTTCTACTTCCCCATGCTCGGCATGGCCGACACGAACTTCATGTTCGGCACGGGTAATGTCTGTGACGTATGGCTCGACATCACGCCGGTGGTGGACAAGAAGGTCGAGGCCCTGGACGTGCTGGTCAGCCAGGGATACGAAGGATCGATGGGACGCAAACTTGTCGCAGCGCGTGAAGGCCGATGGGGCATGATCTGTGGATGCAGCTACGCGGAGCCGTGGATGCGAGATCGTGCCGTGCGCTACGCGCACCTGCCCGTGCGTCCGGAAGACCTAACCAAGAAGTACGTCCCCAACGACCTGCCCGGCGACCAGATGCTCTGCCATCAACTGCCGCAGAAGACCCCGCCTGACGCGTACGATTTCCCGCTGTCATGAAGCGGGCGGATAAGAGGACGCCCGATGGCGGGCGACTCTGCGCCCCTTCCCAAAACTTGATCCAGCATTTGTGAGAGAATCCGCCCGGCTTTGAGCCCGAAAGGATTCCTCGATGAAGAAGCGACACAATGCAGAACAGATCGTGGCCAAGCTCCGGGAGGCAGATGTGGAATTGGGCAAGGGCCTGCGTGTGCCCGAGGTCTGCAAGCAGCTGAACATCAGCGAGCAGACCTACTACCGGTGGCGCATAAAGTACGGTGGGATGGATCCCCAGATGGCCAAACAGCTCAAAGAGACGGAGAAGGAGAACACTCGACTGAAGAGGCTGGTGACGGTCCAGGCGGGATATTCAAAACGTCGCCGCGATGACCGCCAGCCCATCCGTTCAGATCTGGCCATGTTACTGGCCGAGTGGTTAGAGGGCAGGCCAATGAACACGCCGATATTTGACTTGCCTGACAAGTTGCCAGCGATGCTGGACACGGATTTGCGCCTTGCCCGGGCGCGGTGGATCAAAGAGGCCCGGAACGCAGCAGAACGCCGCAATCGGCGTCAATCTGACTTCCTGTCAGGAACGGATCACGCCGGGAACGTGGTGGACTTCCACGCGTTGCGCGCGACATACATTACCTTGCTCGTGAAGAGTGGGGCGTCAGTCAAGGAGGCCCAGGAACTGGCGCGGCACAGTGATCCGAAGCTGACGATGAACACGTACACGCGCCTCGGAGTGCATGATTTGGCCGGTGCACTGGAGGGATTGCCACCGACGCGCGACCATGAGCCTGATCGGGACGTACTGCGCGGCACAGGTACGGACGATGTGAGAACTGGTGCCAGCAACCGTGACAGCAGTACAGACAGCAACGGCAGTGCAAAGCAGACCGGGCCCTGCGACCCAGTGCGACAGACGTGCAACCTGACGACGATGCGAGGAACGAGTGCAAGTCGCGTAAAGGTAAAGAGAAACGCGACACTGTGCGAGTCCGTGCCGCATCATACGACAAAGCCACCTGCGGGATTCGAACCCGCGACCTGTGCTTTACGAAAGCACCGCTCTGACCGACTGAGCTAAGGTGGCGTTGGGACTGGGCATTATACCGCTCGATCATCCACCGGCAATTGCCCGTGGCCCGGCGTCACATCTGTTCATCGCTCACCTCGGGCAGCAGCGCTCGCGATACGGCCGAATACACCGGGCCCGTCGGCTGCAGATCCGATGCCATCAGCGTGATGTGATCAACCGGCACGCTGATCAGGCCCGTGTCGAACGAATCGACAGCGGCCACGAGCCTGGGCGGACGCCGAAAACGACCCAGCGTAATGTGCGCCCGATACGGCCGACCTTCCCGTGGAAAGCCGAGCAACTCCATCATCGATTCAGTCTGATCAACCAGTTCGCTCAATGTCGGCGGCACATCGCATCGTGCCGCCAACACCCGTGGACGGCGGGCGTGAGGGATGTAGTCAATCCCTTCTATGTGAAGTTCAAAAGGAGCGACATCGTTCGCCGCCTGCTCCAATGCCTCAGCCACCCGGGCGATCAGGTCCGGTACAACGTTGCCCAGGAACTTCACCGTCAGGTGCAGGTTCTCCGGCGCCGTCGGACGCAGCCCCTCAATATTGACCTGTTGCATGAAATCCGCCAGATCGGCCCGCGCTGCATCATCCAGTTCAATCGCGATGAAGCAGCGTTGTGACGGATTTGATGACATCACACCGCTCACTCGACCCGCGCACACGCCGCGAACTCATCAAAGCGCCGATCGATATCCGCCCGGCTGATCTGACTCAATCGATCCAGCGTAAAACTCTCGATGTTGAAGCTTGCCGTCACCGTGCCATAACCCAGGGCCCGCCGTAGCGCCGGTAGATCATGCTTCCCGATAGATGCCAGATACCCCATCATCCCGCCGGCAAAACTGTCTCCCGCCCCTGTCGGATCCACCACGTCCCGCGCCGGGTACGCCGGCAGCACCACCAGGCCCTCCGCGTGGCGCAACATGCAGCCGTGTTCGCCCTTCTTGATCACGACAAATGCCGGACCCATTCCGAGGATTGCGTCCGCGGCGCGGATCACGTTTGATTCACCGGTCAGCAGTTCCGCCTCCGAATCATTGATCACCAGACCGTGCACGCGCCGCATCAGTTCATCGAGCACATCGCGCGTGGTGTTGATGTAAAGGTCCATCGTGTCCGCGACGATCAACTCCGCATCGCCGAAACTGTCGATCAACTCGATCTGATTCGCCGGATGCGTGTTTGCCAGGAACACATGCGTCGAATCACGGAACGTATCAGGCACCGGCGGGATCGGCTCGGCCAGCACGTTCAGCTGCACGTCCAGCGTATTTCGCACGTTCATGTTCGCTTCGTACTCACCCGTCCACCGGAACGTCTGCGACCCCGCTCGCCTCTCGAGTCCCGCCAGGTCCACCGACGCAAACGATCCCATCGCCTCCAGGTGACGATCCTCGAAATCCTCACCCACCGCGCCGACCAGCCGTACGGGCCCGAAAAAACTTGCGGCCGCCGCGAAATACGTCGTCGATCCACCCAACACCTCATCCGCCCGCCCGGTTGGTGTGATCACAGTGTCGATGCCAATGCTGCCGGTGACGATCAGGGACATGGCGTCTCCGTCTCAATGGATTGCGTGATTAGATGACTATCCCGTCGGTGCCCTGCAAACGGATACGCAACGGTCGATGCGCTCCACCGTGGCGGCCTTGCCCAGAATTGCCAACGTCTGTCCGATCGACGGGCTGACCGTGCCGCCGGACACCGCCACACGCAGCGGCTGGGCGACCTTGCCCATTCCCAGCGCGTTCGCTGTCGCGAATTCCTTGACCGTCGCCTCAGTCACTTCGTCCGACCAGTCCTCCACCCCGTCCAGGATCGGTCGCAATTGTTCCAAGACATCCAGACCCTCGCAGTCGTTCTTATGCAAGACCTTCCTGACCGCCTTCTCGTCGAACTCAATCTCTTCGGCATCCACAACAAAGAACTGTCCCAGTGCTGACGGTTCAGCCAACGTTCGCGCGCGAGGCTGATACGCTTCGGCCAGTGCGCGGAACTGATCGGGCTTGGCGTTAGACATCGCCCCAAACGCTTTCGGACCATACCGGCGGCAATGTTCCCTAAATCGAGCCACGAAGTCATCCGTCGACATCGCCGCGATCACATCTGCGTTAAAGCGGAACAGCTTCTCACGATCGAAACGTGCATTCGACTTGTTAACGCCTTCCAGACCGAAGTGCTCACGAAGATAGCTCATCGCGTCGGGCTCAAACTTCTCGATGTGGCCTCCGGGACTCCAACCCAGCAGGGCCGTGTAATTGACCAGGGCCTCGGGCAGATAGCCGCTGGCGCGGAAGTCGTCCACTTCAATCTCAGGTAGCGCGACATCGAGGACGCTGGCTATCGCGCGGGCAATCTGAATACCGTCATTGTCCTTCTCAAGAAAGCCACGCACGGCGGTGCTCATCACCGGCTCAGCCGGACCCATTTCCACCACGCGGTCCACCAATGCATCCCGATTCTTCGCATCCGGGCACGCATCCAATGCCGCGGCCCGCGCGGCCTTCGCCTTGTCCCGCTTCGACATCTTCGATCCGTCCGCGTTGAAGATCAGCGGAATGTGCGCAAACGTCGGCCGCTCAATCTCCAGCGCATCCTGCAACGCCGCATGCTTCGGCACGTTATTCAGATGCTCCTGGCCCCGGATCACATGCGTCACACCCATCAGCGCATCGTCGACCACCACCGCAAGGTGATACGTCGGATAACCATCCGACTTCACGATGACAAAATCCTCCAGGTCCGCCGCCGCCACCGTCACTTCACCAAGAATCGCATCTTCAACCGTGACATCCGTCCCCGGCATCTTGAACCGCACCGCACCGTCGTCGTCATAGGCCACGCCCGCATCGCGTAGACGCTCCACGAATGGCTCATACACCGCCGCATCCTTGCGCCGCGATTGAAAATACGGCCCCCCCTCACCACGCGGCGACCCAAACGGATCAAACTCCTCACGCAGCGCCTGCTCCCAGCTTGGCGGCAGTGGGGGCCCTTCATCCCAATCGAGCCCAAGCCACCGTAGATCCGCAAGAATCCCGCGCGCGGCCTCGACAGACGACCGCGCCCGATCCGTGTCCTCCATCCGCAGAATAAACCGCCCGCCGTGCCGCCGCGCATACGCCCAATTGAATAGAGCCGTGCGAGCACCGCCCACGTGCAGCGCCCCGCTGGGGGAGGGCGCGAATCGGGTGACAACCGTTTGATCAGCCATGTCGGGATTGTAGCCGATTCATCGCGGCCCTTGCGGGTCGAACTCCAACTTTACGGGAATAGACCGGCCGCGAACATGCACCTACAAATGGTCTGTTAGTCTTGTGCATCGTGACGACCGGCTGAACGCGTAATCTATTGAATCAGGAGGCAAGCAATGAGCACCACGTCCACGTCCACGACCATCGGCCGGCAGTTGGCCGACCTCTGTCGCGAAGGCAGGAACCTCGAAGCGATCGAGACCCTCTACAGCGATGACATCGTCTCCGTGGAAGCGTGCCCCATGCCCAGCTTCGACCAGCGCATGGCCGGCAAAGCCGCGGTGACCGGCAAGAACCAGTGGTGGGTCGAGAATCACGAGGTCCACGACGGCGACGTCGCCGGGCCCTTCCCACACGGCGACGACCGTTTCTGCCTCCTTTTCAACTATGACGTGACCAACAAGCCCTCCGGCCAGCGCATGCAACTCACCGAGGTCGGCCTGTTCACCATCGTTGACGGCAAGATCACCAAAGAAGAATTCTTCTATCAGATGGACGGCCCCGCCCCCGCCTGATCTGCGCCCACGCCTTAGTCCGGGTTCGGTACGTTCCCGAGGATCAAGGGCCGATCGGGATCCCCTGCGCCAAACAGATGCAGCGTGTGCGCATCTCCCTTTTGATCAAGGTAGCGCACGCTGAACCCGATTGGCGCGTCAATGCCCGTGCCGGCGGCCATTGCCGATCCGTCTGTGGTGACCTGTGAAACCCGCATCCAAAGTGATGACTTCTCATCGTGCGTCGACTCGCTCCGATTCCCCCCGACATTGATCGCCTCGTCATTCTGCGCGTGACGCGATCGATCAGCCCCCGCAAGCGATCGGATCACCGTCTCCCTTCCGTTCCGCTGATGATCGTTAGCCAGCGTAGCGACGACAACGGTCTGCATGTCAGCGATCCCCGTCGGTGGTCGCACGTCAATCATTCCGGTCGGGGCGCCTCGCCACGCCGCGACATGTCGTGTGATCGGATGATCCTCCCCAATCCCCGCCGCCGCCAGCGCCGCGAGTTGATCGCTCGCGTGATTAAGAATCACAATGCGATTTCCATCCACCAGCAACCGCACCATCGGTGGCTCCCCCGGCCCTGTCTGCAACGTCAGATTGTCGATCACGAGATGTGACACCGCGATGACTGTCGGCCCGTGTGCTACACCTGTCCTCTTGTTGTGCACATTATCCCACGCCATGCCAAGATGACCCCCGCCCGGTTGCGTCGTTGCTGCCGGATCACCCTCAGTCACCAACCGAGTCTTCAGAATCACATCAACCGGGCGCCCCGGAGCCGGCCGCGAACTCGGCGGCACCTCACCAGCGATACCGTCAATCTTCAGGAAGTAGTCGACTTGTGACGCATGGATCGGTCCCGCGCTCTGGGCCCGCCGTCGATGCAGCTCCCCCGCCCGCGCCAGCAATCGCATCACGCGCCGCTTGAGCCGCGGACCGATCTCCCGCGCCGCCAATGCGTCGCCCGCGCCCAATCCACCCACCGCGAGTGACGGTTCGCCGGGCTCATCCTCCAATCCCGTGTACGTGATCGTCCCCGGCAGACTTCCTCTCGGCTGCGTCGTCGCGCCGACCGGAGCTGTCTGGGCCTTGCTGATCTTGTTGAAATAGAACGCAACTTCCTCCGTCGGTACCGGCCCGCCTCCGGGTTGTGATGTCGGTGCCGGCTCCGGTTTCGGGGGCGGCATATTCTCCAATTCCTTCACGTACCGACCGATCTGTGCTTCACCCCACGACCAGGGCGCGATCTCGATATCATCTTTGTGTCCGTGTCCGCCGCCCGGCTGCGTACGAGGGACCCGCGGATCAAACTGATCGCGCAGATCGTCAACGATCGACTCGCCCGGCCTCGGTATCACACCCGTGTTGCCGCCTCCCGGTGCGGGTTGACCCATCGTCAAAGACATGCCGACAAGCCCCACAATCGTCCCAACTACAACGTGCGTGCGCAGTCGCATCATGTCTTGCCCCTTTTTGCTGGGAAAGGTTGACCGCCGTTCACTTGGCGCCCTTGGCCTTCGCGAACGAATCCCGCAGCGTCGCCGTCCGATTGAACACCAACCGATCCGCCGTCGTGTCAGGGTCCACGACGAAGTACCCCAACCGCTCGAACTGAACCGGCTCGCCGCGCTGCGGCTCGGCAAGGGACGGCTCCAGCTTCGCGTCCGTAATCACTTCAAGTGAGTTCGGATTCAGATTCTCCAGCCAGTCCGTGCCGTCCGGCACGTCCAGCGGGTTCTCCGTCGTGAACAAATGATCGTACAGACGCACCTCAGCGTCACACGCATCCGCCGCCGAAACCCAGTGTATGGTCGCCTTGACCTTCCGCCCGTCCGGCGCGTTGCCGCCCCGTGTCTCCGGGTCGTACGTGCAATGCAATTCAGTGATCTGACCGGATCCATCCTTGATCACATCCGTGCACGTAATCAGATATGCGTAGCGCAACCGCACCTCTCGGCCCGGGGCCAACCGGAAGAACTTGCGCGGCGGGTCCTCCATAAAGTCATCCCGCTCGACGTACAGTTCCCGTCCGAACGGCACGTCGCGCGCCCCCGCCGACTCGTCCTCGGGGTTGTTCACGGCAGACAGGTGTTCGGTCTGTCCTTCGGGATAGTTGGTGATCACAACTTTCAGCGGGCGCAACACCGCCATCCGGCGCGCCGCCCGCCGATTCAGATCGTCACGCAGTACGCTCTCCAGCTTGGCGAACTCAATGTTGTTATCGCGCTTCGCGATGCCCGCTTCATCCCAGAAGCGGCGAATCGCCTCGGGCGTCACACCACGCCGGCGCAAACCACGCAGTGTCGGCATCCGTGGATCATCCCAGTCCTTCACGTATCCCTGATCGACCAGCTCCAGCAGGCGCCGCTTCGATGTCACCATATATGTGATATTCCCCCGCGCAAACTCGATCTGACGCGGCAGGTAGTCCACGTTCGGCGGGTACACATCCAACTCCGATAGCCGCGCGATGTACCAGTCATAGAGTGGCCGATGATCCTCAAACTCCATCGTGCACAGCGAATGGGTCACGCCCTCCACCCAATCGCCCTCGCCGTGTGCCCAGTCGTACATCGGGTAGATGCACCACGCGTCCCCGGTGTGCGGGTGCGGCATGTGCAGAATCCGATACATCACCGGATCGCGCAGATTCATATTCGGCGCCGCCATATCGATCTTCGCCCGCAGCACGCGCGAGCCATCCGGAAATTCACCCGCCTTCATCCGATCGAAGAGACTCAGATTCTCCTCAACGCCGCGATCGCGATGGGGCGACGGTGTCCCCGGCTCGGTCAGCGTGCCGCGCGTCGCGCGAATCTCATCCGCCGTCTGGTCATCGACGTACGCCAGCCCCGCTCCAATCAACGCCACCGCCCAATGGTAATACTGCTCGAAATAGTCCGATGCGTAACACTCGTTCTGCCACTGGTATCCCAGCCACGCCACGTCCTCTTTGATCGCGTCGACGTATTCCTGTTCCTCGCGCACCGGGTTCGTGTCGTCGAACCGCAGATTCGTGGACCCGTCATAATCCGCGGCGATCCCGAAATCCACGCCCATCGCCTTGGCGTGACCAATATGCAGATAGGCGTTCGGTTCCGGCGGGAACCGCGTGATCACATGATCGTACCGGCCGGCGGCTAGGTCCTCGTTAATCGCCTGCCGAATGAAGTCTGTCGTGGGCTTGGTCGGAGTCTCGCTCATGAGGGTCACCCTAAATTCCGGGGCGCGCCGCCGCAAGCACATCGGCAATTGGCGGAGCAGGATCACGGATCCAATTCAACCACATTGATAACGTCAACAACGCAAACAACCCCGGCGAATGATTGATGCGGCCGGCCGCGTGTTCCTCGATCATTCGCTCCAACGTGTCACGCCGCACGCCAAGCTCCTCCAACGCATGGCCGTCCAGCAGGCGCTCACGCAATTGATCCGCCAGCGCGCCCGCGAACCAGGCCCCGATCGGAATCGAGAACCCCGACTTGCGCCGTCGAACAATCGCCGATGGCAGGTACTTCGCCGCCACCTGACGCAACAGCCCCTTCGGCTTCCCGCCCGGCAGCAACACGCGAAGCGGAAGGTGCCCCGCCAGATCGCACAACTGAGTGTCCAGCATCGGGCTGCGCACCTCCAAGGCGACGGACATCGAAGCGCGATCCACCTTCCGCAGCAGGTCGTAAGGCAGATAATGATCTAAATCCCAGAACCGCGCCGACTCCGCCGGGTCCGCCTCATCGCGCCACGCCGGAGGCACATCCATCGCAAATCCCCCCAGTCCCAACCGTCCGATCTGTTGCGGCGTGAACAGCCGGATCATCTGCAAATACTGCGACCCCGGCTGATCATGTCGTGCCGCCGCCGCCAGTCGGGACAGTCGCGCCCGTTGTGACTTGTACTCCGGACTTCGCAACAGCCAATGCGGAATCAACTGCGCCATCCCGCGGAACCGTCGCAGCAGCCGCATCGCTCGATATCGATCGTACCCGCCGAACAGTTCATCACCGCCATCACCCGACAGTGCCACCGAAACATGCTCACGTGTCGCGCGACACAGCCAATACGTCGGCAGGATCGAACTATCGGCCAGAGGCTCCCCGATGCCCGCGGTCAGCCGTTCCAGGTCATCGAACAGCGATCCCATCGGCCGCGCCTCGAGCACATGGTGCTCCGCTCCGATGTGTTGCGCCACTTGCCGCGCATAGGGTGATTCGTCGTATCGCGCATCGGGCATCGCCACGTTGAACGTCTTCAGCGGTTGATCGATATGTCGCTGCGCGATCGCCGCGATCAGCGAACTGTCAATCCCACCGGACAGGAAGCACCCCAGCGGCACGTCCGATTCCAGCCGTGCCGTCACTGCTTCCGTCAGCACCTCGTGCACCGCCGCCTGGGCGCCGAGTTTCGTGCTGGACCGCGACAGCGGTGGGGGGCGCCAGTAACGCTCCGTGCGCATCGAGCCCCGCGTATCGATCAACATCCAGTGTGCCGCCGGCATCTCCTCAATGCCGCGTAACATCGATTTGCCTCCGGTATATCCGAAGGTCAAATAGTGATTGATCGCCTCGGTGTGAATCTCCGGCGTGCGCCCGATCGCCGCGATCACCGCTCCGATCAATGAGCCATACACGATCTGCCGCGCATCGTGATACACATACAAGGGCTTCTTGCCCACACGGTCCCGCACCATGAACACCTGATGTCGATCCGCATCCCAGACCGCGAATGCGTACATCCCGTGCAAATGCTTCGGCAACTCCGTGCCCCATTCCCGATAACCATGCAGCAGCACCTCCGTGTCGCAATGATCGGAAGTAAACCGATGACCACATCCCTCGAGCTGGTCTCGCAGCGCCCGATGATTGTAGATCTCCCCGTTGAACATCAACGCCAGTGATCCGTCCCCATCGCGCGCCGGTACACGCATCGGCTGATCCCCACCCAGCAAATCGATGATCGACAGCCGCGTGTGCGCCATCCCGCACGGCCCGTCGATCTCCACCCCGTGACCGTCCGGACCGCGCGGCAGCAGGTGCGCCAGTGTCGCGTCCAACCGATCCCGGTCGGGCGACGTGTCGTCAAGACGCAATATCCCGGCTAGACCGCACATGGCTTAGACCGCGCAAAACGTGTTATCCCGTCGTCAGAATCGGCCGTTTCGCTCAGGATTCCGTAACCGGGCCGATCAATCGCAGCGACAGATCCTGCAACTGCCGCTCGTCCACCGGCGACGGCGCTTCGGTCATCAGATCCGCACCGTTCTGGGTCTTCGGAAATGCCATCACGTCGCGGATGTTGTCCGTCCCGCACAGATGCATCACGATGCGGTCCAGCCCAAACGCAATCCCCCCGTGCGGCGGCGCCCCGTATCGCAGCGCGTCCAGCAGGAACCCGAACTTCATGCGCGCCTCTTGCTCATCAATGCCCAGCAACCGGAACACGCGCTGCTGGACGTCGGGCCGATGAATACGAATCGACCCGCCGCCCAGTTCCGAGCCGTTGAGCACCAGATCGTACGCCTTGGAATTCACCGCTCCAGTGTCCGACTCCAACTTGTCCAGGTCCGCGTCCACCGGCGCCGTGAACGGGTGATGCAGCGATTTCCATCGCCGATCCCCCTCATCCCATTCCACCATCGGGAAGTCGACCACCCACAGCCATTCCCATTGCCCCTCGTCAATCATGTCAAGCTGCTGCGCGATCTTCACCCGCAACTCGCCAAGCACGCGATGCACCACCGTTGACTTCGCATCCACACCAAAACAGATCAGGTCGCCATCTTCGGCACACATACGCTCGACAATCGCGTCCGAGACCGGCTCAATGAACTTCGCGATCCCCGTCGATACCTTGCCGCCCTCAATCTTCGTGATCGGCAATCCGCCCGCGCCAAACTGCTTGACCCACTCGGCCAGCCCGTCGGTCTCCTTGCGCGACATCTTCGCGCCGCCCGGCACGCGAATCGCCTTCACGATCCCGCCCTCCGCCAGGGCGCTCGTGAACACCTTGAACTCCGTCTGCCCCGCGATGTCCGACACGTCGACCAGCTCCATCTCGAATCGCAGGTCCGGCCGGTCCGATCCGAATCGATCCATCGCCTCGGCGTAGGGCATCCGCCTCACTGCGGGCACTTCCACGTCCAACACCTGGTTCCAGATGCGGCGCATCAGCTCCTCGCACGTGTCCATCACGTCGTCCGCCTCGACGAAGCTCATCTCCAGATCCAACTGTGTGAACTCCGCCTGTCGATCCGCACGCGGATCCTCATCTCGGAAACACCGCACAATCTGAACGTACTTATCCATCCCCGAAACCATCAGAATCTGCTTGAACAACTGAGGGCTCTGCGGCAACGCGTAAAAATTACCCGATTGCAGCCGCGCTGGGACCAGAAAGTCACGTGCCCCCTCCGGTGTGCTGCGACACAGGAACGGCGTCTCAATCTCGTAGAACCCCTGCTCATCGAAATAGTCGCGCATGATCTTCGCCACCCGGTGGCGCGTCCGCAGAATGTCCATCATGCGCGGGCGACGCAGGTCGATGTACCGGTAACGCAGTCGCTGTTCCTCGCCCACCTTGTGGGCCTCATCCGGCACGAACGGCGGCGTCTCGGCTTTGTTCAACAGCTCCACGTCCGTGCAGTCGATCTCGATCTCGCCCGTCGGCAGCTTCGGATTCGCCATGCCCTCTTCTCGCGACACCACCTTCCCCCGGGCCACTGCCACGTCCTCATGACGCAACCGATCCGCCGCCTCGTGGGCCTCGGCGCTCTCAGGATGAAACACAAGCTGGGTGATGCCGTCGCGATCACGTAGGTCGATGAAGATCACTCCACCGTGATCGCGGTAGTTGTTCACCCACCCCGCCAGCACAACGTCCTGTCCAACGTCCGCCGACCGCAATTCCGCACAATGATGTGTTCGCTTCAACATGTCTGTCCTCGTATGAGCTTGGCTCGGTCAGTTCCGGCCAAAGCCAGCCATTCTAACAGGTTAATCCGCGGAGCCCGGTCCGCCCCAAGCGTAACGCCGTTTCCGTTGCCTTCCGATCCAAAAAACAAAAAACCCGGTCGACCTGTTCGGGATCGACCGGGCTTGGTGTGCCATTTTCTGCGATGGACTCACATGCAGCACAGCCGCCCGACCGACGGATCGGGATTCTGCTGGTTCTGCTGATTGCTCATCCAATGTGACATCGTGACGGGAGTATAGTCGGCCCGGACCGGGGGTCAACTTGATCCATGTTTCGGGCCGCAGGGCCGCGATCATCCCGCCGGCAAGCAAATATCCCGTCTCCACGCTCCTTGCTATCGCCGATCACGCCGCCATAATAACAATGGGGAATCGGATTCGACTCGCCGCGGCCATGCCGCGGCCGCACGCCCGCCAGGCTCATCCCGCAGGAGTATCCATGGCACGCCAGCGTCGCAAACTTGGTCAGATTCTGTTGCGTTGGGAAATCATCAACCAACAGCAGCTCGAAGAGAGCCTGAAGGTCGCCGAGGGCGCCGGCAGGAAAATCGGCGAGACGCTCGTGGAACTGGGCCATTGCTCGCAGGACGATGTCGCCAAAGCGCTCGCCGTCCAGTTCGATATGGAATACATCGATCTGGATGCCCAGAACGCCGTCGCAACCGATTTCGATCTGCTCCCGGCCGATATCATCCAGAAGTTCCACGTCCTGCCGCTGGAAAGAAATGACGGCAAGCTGAAGGTGCTGTTGCACGACCCGATGGACCTGGAACTCCTAGACGTGCTGCGGTTTCGCATGAACTGCGAGATCGAAACCGCCGTTGGCGCCGAATCCAAGATTCGCGAGCACATCAGCCGAATGCTGTCCGATTCCTCGAATTCCATCGATCAGGCCGTCCGCGAGCTTTCGATCGATCGGAATGCCGAGCGACTCGATGACGAAGAGGCGGCGGCCGAGCGGGCCGAGGACGCCAATGCCCCCATCGTGAGACTCGTCAACAAGATCATTGCCGAGGCCGTCAACACCCGCGCTTCGGATATCCATGTCGAACCCATGGCCGATCGCGTGCGGCTGCGCTACCGAGTCGACGGCGTCTGCCATGAACGCGATAACATCCCCAAGCGGATGCAGAGCGCGATGATCGCCCGACTGAAGATCATGTCGACGATGAATATCGCCGAGCGGCGTGTCCCCCAAGACGGGCGAATCAAGCTCAATGTCAGCGGCGTGCCGATCGATTTTCGTGTCAGCGCGTGCCCCGCCTACCACGGCGAGTCGATGGTCATGCGTATTCTCAGGCCCGACTCCGTGCGCATCGGACTGGCCAGCCTCGGTTTCCAGCCCGATCATCTGGACATGTTCAGCCGCACGATTCGCCGCCCCAACGGCATCTTCCTGGTGACCGGTCCCACCGGGTCCGGCAAGACCACCACGCTCTACAGCGCCCTGGACACCCTCAATCGTCCCGACCGCAAGATCATCACCGCCGAAGACCCCGTGGAATACAATTTCAGCGGGATCAATCAGTGTCAGGTACGTGAGGATATCGGCTTCACGTTTGCCGCCATTCTGCGCACCATGCTGCGGCAGGCGCCAAACATCATTCTCGTCGGCGAGATCCGCGACCAGGAGGTCGGCGAGGTCGCGATCCAGGCCGCCCTCACCGGCCACTTGGTGTTCAGCACACTGCATACCAACGATGCGCCCTCCGCGATCACCCGATTGATCGACATGGGCATCAAACCGTTTCTCGTCGCGAGTTCGCTGCAAGCGATTATGGCACAACGGCTTGTGCGCGTGCTCTGTGAGGAATGCAAAACGCCGGACGACGATCCGAATCCCTATTTCCTCCGGCTGATCGGCATCACCGACGAGGACACGCAGGCCGGCCAGATCATGAGGCCGGTCGGATGCGCCAACTGCGCTGAAACCGGATATCGCGGCCGTAAAGGCGTGTTCGAGTTCATGCAGATGAACACTGAACTGCGGGACCTGGCTTTCAAACGGGCCGCGACTAACCAGGTCCGACGCGCTGCGATCACTTCGGGCATGCGGACACTGGCTGAAGATGGGCGATTGAAGGTGCTAGCCGGCATCACCTCTGCCGAAGAAGTCGCACGGAACGCCCAGGTAGAGGGGCTCATTGATGTTGACCAAGAGGATATGTGATGGCGACGGCGACGCTTGTCGCCGGGGCCGCATTGGAGTAAGCCATGGCTACGATTCAGATTGATCGGCTGCTGGATACCGTGATCAAACAGGCCGCCAGCGACCTGCACCTCACCGTCGGTCTGCCGCCGACCATTCGGCTCAGCGGTCGCCTCCGGCAGCTCAAGACCGCGGTCCTGGAACCGGATGACACCGTCTCACTGATGAAATCGATCGCGCCCGACCGTGCTCAGGAGGAATTACACGAGCACGGCACTGCCGACTTCGGCTTCGCCTACGAGGACCGCGCACGGTTCCGTGTCTCAATCTTCCGTCAACGCGGCAACGTGGCACTGTGTTTGCGTCAGATCCCCAATAAGCTCCTGACGTTCGAGCAAATCGGCCTGCCCGTCATCTGCAAGGAGCTCTGCCGTCGTCCCCGCGGGCTGTTCCTGGTCACCGGGCCCACCGGGTCGGGTAAAACTACCTCCTTGGCCACGATGATCGATTTCATCAACGACGGCCTCGATCGACACATCATCACCATCGAGGATCCCATCGAGTATTACCATCAGCACAAGAAGTGCATCATCAATCAGCGCGAGGTGGGCGCGGATGTCTCTTCGTTTGCCGAAGCCCTCAAACGCGCCCTGCGGCAGGACCCCGATGTGATTCTCGTCGGTGAGTTGCGCGACCTGGAAACCATCGAAGCGGCGATCCGAGCTGCCGAGACCGGCCACCTCGTGTTTGGCACCCTTCACACCAACAGCGCCGGCGGCACCATCAACCGAATCATCGACGCTTTTCCCGTGGATCAGCAGAACCAGATCCGCGTGCAGCTGTCCACCAGCCTTATGGCCGTGCTGTCGCAGCAGTTGCTTCCCAGGGTCGACAGCGGGGGCATGGTCGCCGCCTATGAGTTCCTGGTCGTCACCCCGGCCATCGCCAACCTCATCCGCGAAGGCAAGACCTTCCGGATTGATTCAGCCATTCAGACCGGAAAACGGTTTGGAATGCAGCTGCTTGACGATCATTTGTGGGAGCTCTACGAAGAAGGCAAGATCGCTGCCGACGATATGCTGGATCGCGGTTCCAACCCCGAGAACCTGCTGGAGAAGGTCCGCCGAGCTGGCGGCAACATCGACCGCACGGAGCTGCACGACGAAGGCAACGGCACCCCCCCATCAGGGGCTTGATGCAAGAGACGACCCCCGCCTCAACGGCCTCAGTTGCCGTTCCCGCCAGACCATGGGTTGTGGGAAGGCCTGTAATAAGGCACGGCAGTCGAATGATATGCCTAAAACCATTGGTGTCCACCCAAAAACAATCGGAAAACTGGGTTGTACGTCAAGCTGGTTCCGGCCAATAATGTAATAGGGCAGCAACGCCGTCTGATTCGATTTGTCTGATACCGCGGACCGCTGCAGAGCCCATTGATTCGACCCGCCAGGAAAGCCCAGACCCCGTGAGCGACCTCCTGACCTCCGCCCGACCGCACCGCTCGCGACAATCGCTCCGGACTGGCTGAAGCCCGGCACAACCTAAACCGTCGATGACCTCGCCAGCCCAACTGGAGACATCAAATGGCTGATCGGCCGGTACCCACACCCGATGGTTCAAATGACCCAGAGGCCCTAACGGGCCGTCGCATCGGGGTGATTCTGCGCAAGATGGGCCTGGTGAATCGGGATCAGGTCCACGAAGCGCTCGATCTCCAATCCCAACGACGGCTGCCTCTTGGGCAGTTGCTGATCGAGTTGGGACACGTCAACCAGGCCGATGTCAACGCGGCACTGGCCGCTCAGGCGGGGATGGAGTCGGTCGACCTGGAGAAGATGGAACTCGACGAATCGGTCTTCAAGATCCTTCCCGCTGAAACCGCCAAGGCCTATCAATGTATCCCGATCCGCTATGAGGAATCGACCAACACCCTCACTATCGCCATGAAGAGCGCCGACAACTTCCGCGCCATGGACGACCTGCAGCTGCTGATGGGTTTCGACGTCAAAGCCATCGTGGCTGATCCGCGGCAAATTGACGCCTGCATCGCCCGGTATTACGAGACCGATGACGAATCGATCTCATCTCTGCTCGGCGAGATGGCCGACGACGAGACATTCCTCGAACTCCAGGATCGAGACGAATCGGTCGACTTGGAGGTCGTGACCGCCTTGGCCGACGACAACAAGGTCAAACGCCTGCTCAACCTCGTGCTGCTTCAGGCGATCAAGGAAAAATCCTCGGATATTCACTTCGAGCCGTTCGAAGATGAATTCAAAATGAGATACCGCGTCGATGGCGTGCTCTACGAAATGATCCCCCCGCCGCGCCATTTGGCCATGCCCATCACCTCACGCATCAAGGTGATGGCCAAGATGGACATCGCCGAACGTCGGCTGCCCCAGGACGGGCGCGTCGAACTCGTCGTCGCCGGTAACCCCATCGACCTGCGCGTGTCGGTCTTGCCGACCATCGGCGGCAACGAGTCGGTCGTCATGCGCGTCCTCGACCGGTCCAATGTGCAACTGGATCTGGCGAAACTGGGACTCCGCGACGACGATATGGAAACATTCCGGCAACTGACCTCCAAGCCCAACGGCATCGTGATCGTGACCGGCCCAACCGGGTCCGGCAAGACCACCACCCTCTATGCCGCGCTCAGCGAACTCAACGATATTGAAACCAAAATCCTCACCGCTGAGGACCCCGTTGAGTACGACATCGACGGCCTCGTCCAATGCCAGGTCAACGAAGAAGTCGGCATGACCTTCGCTCGTGCCCTGCGGAGCTTCCTCCGCCAGGATCCGGACAAGATCCTCGTCGGTGAGGTCCGCGACTTGGAAACCGCCGAGATCGCCGTCCAGGCCGCGCTGACCGGTCACCTCGTGCTCAGCACATTGCACACCAACGATGCGCCGTCCAGCATCGCGCGTCTCCTCGATCTTGGGCTCGAGCCGTTCCTCGTCACCGCCACGATCGAAGGCATCGTCGCCCAGCGGCTCGTCAAGCGCATCTGCCCGCGGTGCAAGGAGTCTTACGAGCCGACCGAAGAGCAGCTCATGGAATTGGAGCTGACCCCTGAAGACGTACAGGGACGCGCCTTCAGCCGCGGGGCCACCTGCGAATACTGCAATCACATTGGCTACCGGGGTCGCGTGGGCATCTACGAGATCATGATTCTCGACGACGACCTGCGCGAACTGATCATGCAGCACGCCTCCACGCAGGTCATCCGTACCGAGGCCCGGAATCGCGGCATGCGCACGTTGCGTCAGAGCGGCATGTTGGCGATCTACGACGGCCACACCACCATTGACGAAGTCGTCCGCGAGACCATCACCGAAGAAGATTGACCCCGATTTATTGAGGTGTGTTATGCCTACCTACCAGTACGAAGCGATGGATCAGACCGGCAAGACGGTCAAAGACACGATCGACGCGGCCAGCAACGACGATGCCCTCGCCAAGATCAAGAACCAGGGACTGTTCCCCACCAGCGTGCGCGAACGCAGGACGCGACAACGCGGCGGCGGCGCCTCGGCGGCCCCGACCCCGACCGTCGGCCGCAAGAAGAGCATCAGCGACATCTCGATCAACATCGGCGGTGTCGGCACCAAGAAGCTCTCGCTCTTCACCCGGCAGCTGTCCACGCTGCAGGACGCTGGACTGCCGATTCTGCGTTCCCTCCAGATTCTCGCACTGCAACAGAAACCCGGCCTGCTCAAGAATACCCTCGAAGCCGTCGCGGTTGACGTCGAAGGCGGGACCAGCCTGTCCGAGGCGATGGAGCGACATCCCAAGGCCTTCGATCGACTGTACGTAAAGATGATCGCCGCCGGCGAAGTCTCCGGTACGCTCGATGTGATCCTCCAGCGCCTGGCCGACTTCATGGAGAAGGCTCAGAAGCTCAAGAGCAAGATCCGTGGCGCGATGGTCTACCCGGTCGTCGTGATGGTTGTCGCGGTGCTGATCGTCACCGGCATCATGGTGTTTGTCGTGCCGAAGTTCGGCGAGATCTTCGCCGACTTCGACGCAAAAATGCCCGCCACCACGCAGTTCCTCATCACCGCCTCTTACTGGATCTCCGGCGTCGGACCTGACGGCCAGATGAGCGCCGAGGACGACAACCCCATGATTCCCGGCTGGGCCTGGATTATTGTCTCGCCGTTCCTGATCTGGGGCTTCATGAAACTGATGGGGCAAAGCAAAGGCGGTCGCAAGTTCACCGATGAGTTCAAGTTGTACATACCGGTGTTCGGCAAGTTACTACGGTTCACGTGCATTGCCCGATTCACGCGAACACTCGGCACACTCGTTCACGCCGGCGTGCCCATTCTCGAGGCCATGCTCATCACCCGAGATACCGTCGGCAACAACAAGTTTGAGGTCGCCCTTCAGAAAGTGCACGACTCAATCCGCGAGGGCGAGACGATCTCTCAGCCGTTGCGTGAATCCAAGATCGCCGATGAGTTGGTCGTGAACATGATCGACGTCGGAGAAGAGACCGGTGAACTCGACAAGATGCTCATGAAGGTCGCCGACAACTATGACGAAGCCGTCGACACGACCGTCGGCGCGCTGGTCAGTATTCTGGAGCCGATTATGGTCGTCATGTTGGGCGGCATCGTCGGGTTCATCGTCATTTCGTTGTTCCTGCCCATGGTCGCGATCGTCGACACGCTGGCCCAGGCCGGCTGAAGCCCGCCCGAGACCGACCGCGCAAGGAGTAGACAATGCGACGGCACTCAATCAAACAGACGCAGCAGTGGGGGGGCCGACCGTCGCCCACCGTGACTTGGCACCCGGGTTTCACGCTGATCGAAGTGCTCGTGGTGATCGGTATTCTCGGCCTGCTCGTCGGTCTGGTGGTTGTGTTCCTCAGCGGCGCCAGCGAAAGTGCCCGCAACTCGGTCAACATACAGTTTATGAACCGCCTCGTCTCCGCGCTGAACGCCTACCAGACCGACATGAAGCAGTTCCCGCGCAGTCTGCTGGTCAGGAGTGCATCCGGCATCTACGCGCGCGAACAACTCAACCCCTATGCCGACGAAAACTGGGAAGGCGCTGAGACCCTGACGCTGGCGCTGATCGGCCACCTGCCGGCCGATCCCGATAACAACGGCAAACTCGATCACAATCCCACTTCCGACCGTGAGCTCGGCGACGGCAAGGACGGCACCGGCTTTCGCCTGTACAGCCCCAGGGGCCGCGCCTACGGGCCCTATATGGACATGGACAACAACGATCGCCTGTCCAGCGGATTGAACACCGACACGTTCGTGTTCACCGACATGTGGGATAAGCCCATCCTTTACTACGCCGCCAAGTCCGGCGGTGAGACCGGGCGCATGACCGAGAACAATTCCGATGTCCGAATCTGGGGACCGAAGGGCCGCTACGACACCGATCACAATCCCGATCTGATGGCCGCGAATCTCAATCCGGCAACCGGCGGGTCCAATACGACCGATGGCCAATTTGCCCTCGAACACTACTGGTCGCACGCGATCGCCCCCGGACCCAACGACGACAAGCGCGAATCTCTGGAACGCTCCATGAGGGCGGGAATGATACTCCTTGTCTCCGCCGGCGAGGACGAACGATTCGGTCCCGCCGATGACGGCGACGACGGCGCGCCCGGCACTGACGACGACCCGGCCACCGACGACGTGATGGTCGTCGGCCCCTGACCGCCGCCTGATCCACAGGAACACACGATGCAGCCGCTGACCCAGACAATCACGCGACTCAACACCGACCGCCGAGCGGTTGCGCACCGAGCGCGTCCGCATCGCGCCGCCGATCGGGGCTTTACCCTGATCGAGGTGCTCGTCGTCATCGGCATTCTCGCGCTACTGGCGGCGATCGGGATCGGCATCGGTTTCGCCGTCGGCGAGACCGGCGACCGCGCCACGACCAAGACCCGGCTCAACGTTCTGCAAGCCGCCGAGGCACAATATCGCTCCCTCACCGAAGAGGTCATCAATCATCTGTCCAGCGTCAATGACCCGATCGATTGGTCGACCCCCAAGTCCCACAACGCCCCCACCGCCTCCGGTAACGGCTCGCTCGGCGGAAGCAGCATGATCGACCTGCAAGATCATTCCATCGAACGGTTCCTCTGGGTTGTTCTTCAAGTGCCCGAGATCCGGAACTCGCTCAGCGGCCAAACCGAATTGCTGCAGGATGATGATGGCCCGCCCAAGGAATTCCTGGAAATGCGCGACGGGTGGGGCAACAAGTTCGTCTATGTCGCGTTCGTGGACTATGACGACCCGGCCGATCAGGACAACTTTCTGCCCCAACGCGGCAAGTTCGGCCTGGATCGTCCCTACTTCGCCTCCGCAGGTCCCGATGGATCCTGGGGGCACGTCGATGACGTCGAGAAAAGCAGAAACCGTGATCGCGATTCCAACGGCAATCCCGATCGGGATAACAACGGCGACGGCGAAGACGATCACCTGGACAACATCTATAGCTACGAAATCCTCCAATAACACCATGCATGTCACCACGCCAATTCGACTGACCGCTCACCACGCCGCCGTGGAATCAACCCCGCGGGTCCGGGCGTTCACGCTCGTGGAACTGCTCGTCGTCATGGGCATCATGGTCATGATTCTGGCCATCGCCGTGCCGTCGATGAGTTCGCTGTTTAACTCCGGCCGGGTCGACGGCGCGATCGATACCATCACCGTGGCCGCCGCGTCGGCGCGGTCCTACGCCGTGTCGGTGCCGAGGTTCTTCGACGCCGATCCCATCACTGTGCCCGAGGAGGGCAGCTACAGCGGCGCCGCCGCCCTCTTCACGCCCGCCAATGAGATTCGCCTCATCCACAACGTCGCCACCGCGCGGGACGGCAACGGTTGGCCGCTGGAGATCAAAGATCCCAACTCGCCGTTTGGCTACAAGCCACAACGCAACGGCTACCAGGACATCCACGGGCGAGACCCGATCTCATTGCCCAGCGACGTCGGGTTCATGGGGATCGTGCGCATCGCCAACGCGATCAAGTATATACCCCCGCCGTTCGCCGTCAGCTTCAATCAGAATGGCAATCTCGTGACCTTCAGCGATCCGGTGACCGTCCCCGCCGCGCGCGATTTCGTGCGCTTCTTGGTCTATTACGACGGCGACTACAGCGGAGACTACAACGTCGATCTTGATCGCGAGGACGGCACCTACCTGCCCGACGAGTGGGACCCCCAAAGCGATCAATACACCCCCGGGACGGCCAGCGATCGACCCGGCATCGATGAAGACTTTGATATGCACCGCCTGCCCTTCGAGGCCATCGAAACCGTCGTCGGCGTCTACGTCTACGATAAGACGCAGCTCTGGGAAGCCGTGGACGCCGATGACCGCAAACTTCCCAGCTACGACACCAACGACCCGCTCGGCCAGTGGCTCGAAGATAACGCCGTCCTGCTCATGTTCAATCGTTACACCGGCAGGGCCGTACAGGAAGTCGAATGATCCGTGACCATACACATCACGATCGTGCGTCGACTCACCCAGCCCGTCGACCGGGCAAGGGCCTGACGCTTATGGAGATCATGATCGCCACCGGCATCCTGGCCGTGGGCATGGTTGCCGTCGCCAGCCTTTTCCCCGCCGCGATCCACCTGCAACAGAGCACCGTCAAGGATCTCGCCGCCCAGCAATTGCTGTCCCACGCCGAGGCGATGATTCGTGAACGGACCTTCACCGATGACCCAAACCATCCACTCAAGGATAGCTTGACCGTCGCGCTCGACGCCGAGAACGGAACGGACTGGGACACCGACGGCAAGCTCTATCGTCTGCCCAATTCAGCCGGTCGTAGCGGCGCCAATGCCCATCAGGCCTGGCTGCCCCCGGACACGATCGGCACCATGCCCACCAATCGGCCAACCTGGATGCTCGCCGAACGCAGCATCGGCGCCATGTTCGATGTCGCCGATCGATCTGTGTTCTGGGTGCCGTTGATCCAGGACGCCGACACCCGCCCCGGCCAATACGACTGGCAACTGGTCCTGATCGTCATCGCCGCCGATCGTGATGAGAACTATTCGCGGGCGATCAATGGTGCACTATCCAGCAACCAGGAAGAGCTTTGGGCGAACTTCTGGGACGGGTGGACCGGAAGCGGCACCGCCGATGCCAATGATACCTGGTCCATCCCCGGCGTCCGTCGCGCTGACATCAACCGCGTGTCGGGGAACGTCATCAGGTTCAACAACGATCTGACCGGCAACGGCGTGCCCGATCAGGTCGCCGCCGGCGCAACCGTGATCGACAGCAACGGCGTGGTCTATCGCGTCGTGACTGCCGAGGACGACCGCATCAACGTCAATGCCGATGTGCCCATCACGCCCATCGAGCCGACCCAGTTGTGGTACAGCCCGCCGTCGTCGGAAGGGCGCTCCTCATCGATCGTGCGCGTCAAGGCCCTCAGCGGAACGGACGTCGTGAAATGAATACCGCATCGCCAATCCATGTCATCTCGCGCCCCAGTTCGGGACGTGCTCGTGTGCTGATCCGAGGATTCACCCTCGTGGAGCTGCTCGTCGTCGTCGCGATCATGGCCATCCTGATCATCGCGATCAACCGGATCTTCACTTCCGCGACCAGAACCGTGGCGATCGGCACCGCGCTGAGCGAGGTCAGCCAGGCCGCACGAGCGATCAACGATCAGATTCAGCGTGATTTTGAGCACATGCTGATGGCTGACACCAGCCCCTCCGGATTGCTGCTGATCGTCAACCAGACCATTCCCGGCATGCACATCCGGCCAGACGATATCGAGGCCGGCGTGCCGACGCGCACCGTGCGCTCCGATCAACTCCTGTTCTTCCGGTCCGTGACCGACAGCCACAACATGCACCCCATGACGCCGCAGGATCCCGACTCATTTGCCAACCGCTGGCGGACCTCCATGCCCGTGGCCCGCATCTGGTACGGACACGGCAAGCGCACCCGCCCCGACGGCATCGATGACAACACCGATCCCAATGGCACCGGATTGGGCTTCGGGCGCAACAGATTCGCCGGCCAGTGGGTCCTGGCGCGGCAGGCGATGTTCATGGATAATTCGACGCCGAAAGAGCCGTCGAAATACGACGTGGCCCTCAACAACCAGCCTGATTTCTCCGACGGCACCGACAATTACTCCATCGTCGGCCCCGGCGCGTTTGTGACGAATCGGCTGTCCGGTTCCCCCGATGGCGTCTACATGGGCCTCTGCGACGTCGGCTGGTCGATGATGGAAGACCCCAATAAACCGGGCGAAGCCCTCGTGGCCGGGCACGATGCCCTGTTCAGCGCTCCGGATGGCTATTTCGAGCGTCTGCAATCGAGCGGCGGCACTTACAACGGCCAATACCGCGCCGCCGCTTACCACATGGCATACATGACGCACGTGGTGCCCGGCCTGTCGTACCGTCTGCGCCTCAATCGCATGCCGCCGGGCCGCGATCTGGAAAGCTGGCAGCTCGCCCAGATGCACCCTTACTTTGCAGCCAACGTCAGCGACTTCATCGTCGAGTTCGCCGGTGACTATCGCCGGAACCTCGGCGGCGGGCCTCCCCCCACCGACGGCAAGATAGACGTCGTTTACGACGGAGCGGCCACGAGCGAAATTCAGTGGTACGCCGCCTCGTTGGAATCTGCCCCCGACTCGGCTAACGTCGAGATTCCAAACACCGGTGGTCTGCCGGTCGTCCTCGCCGCGGCTTTCGACACCGACCCGGTGGCCACCGGAATCTCTGCTACCCCCAAAGTCGGGATCAACACGTTCGGCGGCGACCTCGGCGCCTTCGTCTTTGAACATAAGACCAGTGTGAGTACCCCCGACTGGCCCCAACTGATCCGCATTCGTTACCGCCTGCACGATGATCGCGGCCAGCTCGCCGACGCCGAGGGGAATCCCGGTCGCTGGTATGAAGTCATCGTGCGCCTGCCGCGCCCCTGAGCGCAGATTTAACCCGCCTGGCTTGATCACGGAGATTCGCCATGATCCGCTTGATTTCACAGCGAACTAGGAAAAACAGCCCCCGCGACGCGCAGCGGGCCATCGATCGGTCCCGACGCGGCAGCGTGCTCATCATGGTCGTCGGCGTGCTGGTCATGCTCGTGCTGATCGGCACGGTCTACGTTCAATTGGCTGCCCACGACCTGGCCGCGACGCGCCGCCACACCGTCAACAACATCGACACCGTCATGCGTGCCGAAATCACCCGCATCGAGCGCATCCTGACCGATGATGTGCGTCAGGAAGTCGATACCGATGGCGACGGCTCCCCGGACACCCTCTTGTTCCTCAGCGGCCTCTCCGTCGATGGCTCCGATCCCAACGCTCAAGCGCTGACCGAACCCTACGACTATCCCTTTACCAACCCCAATCGGACCTTCACCGCCACCATGATCGACGGCGTCACCACGGGGGACGCCAAGGGCGGTCGGCACGACGACATGTGGCTCGCCTCAAGCGCCCCGATCGATGATCTCGGGGTAATGACCTGGCCTCACATCACCAACCTCACGGGTATCTTTCTCCGCCTGCCCGACATCGGTACGTCGAAGCCGAACAACCCTGAGGAACACTTCGTCGACAATCCGATGGCTGGCGGCGCATTCCTGGGCGTCGATACGGACCTCAAGATTATCCCCGCCGGCGGACGTTCGCTGTCCAGCGGAGATACATCGAACTGGCAGCCCATCGGCGTCGACGCCGATCGCGATGGCATTCGCGACAGTCGGTGGACGTGGGCCGCACTCCCGCGCGTCGGCAACGTTCAGTACGTTGCCGCCGTAATCATCCGTGACAACAGCGCGATGGTGAACCTCAACACCGTGCGTGCGCTAAGCACCACCGGCGGTGTCTACGATGCATCAGTCGAGGCCCCCCGCTGGGTCGATCCCACGTCGCTCGACGGCGCTCGTTTCGTTGAAGAGCTTGACCTCAACCCGCCCTTCGGACTGATCGAGCTCAAAGCGTACTACGATCGGCAGATGTTGCCGGTCCCATTCCCGCATGCCCGAGGCATGCGCATGCTCTATTGGCTTTACGGCCCGCGCTTGTATGACAACTTCAACGGTCAGGCCGGCAGTCTCGTGCCCACGTCATTCCTCAAGTTGACGCTTCAAAATGAACTGGAATTGCGCCACCGCAATGGCCTGAATAACAGCACCGTCAACACGCCGCTGGAAAAGATGATGGTCGACACCGGCAGCGGCGCGACGGACTCGAGTTTCCTGCGCTCGGCAATGACGGAGAACTATTTCTTCGACTTCTTTACCTCCGCCGGACTGCCCTTCCCCGCCACCGCCGAGGCATCCGTCCGGGATTACTTCCAGAAGAATCCCCGGATCTGGCTCACCACCCTCAGTGGGCAGGCCGTATTCGCGCCACGGCTTCCCGATTACTTCACGAATCTGGCCGATCAGGTGTCGCAAAATGGCGATCTCGTCCCGAATGATCCGATCCCCCTCGTCGTCCGCCAGATGGACATCAATCGACTCACCGCCGACGACCTCGCCATTGAGATTCGAATGGTCATCGAACGCGGTTCCTTCAGCTTCTCCCCGATGGCCGGCGGATTGTTGAACACCGCCGAACGCGAACGCTTCGCCGATCAGTTCGCCGCGAACATCAAGGACTACGCCGACGCCGACAGCAAGCTCACCGCGATCGTCGATCCGAACGATCCAAATGCAAACGTCTACGGCCTGGAGATGCTGCCGTTCATCAGCGAGGTGTATGTGCAGCAGCAATGGCGGGTGGGGTCCGTGTCCGTGGATCCCAATGATCCCAACAACATCACGCTCACATTGGACAGCACCGGTGAGGGATACGTCATCGAGATCCGCAATCCGTTCGATGTGGCCGTGGACTTGCAGGACGTGCAGCTCATCGTGGATGGCAGTTCGTTCGGTGGCGCCCTCTCGACCCTCGCCGGCCAAAACTCACTCGGCAGCGGCCAGACGCTGTTCCTCTATGCGAACACGCCCGGTGACGACCTCTCGGCCTCCGGCGCCCTGCCCGGCAACCACCCCGGCATCGCCCCGGGCACGCACGTGACAGCATTGATCACCCAGCCCTGGCCGACCGGACCCGTCTCGCATTCCGATCCGAACTACCCCACGGATATCTTTGTCGAGTTGCAGGTCGCCACCACGAGCGCGGCCCAGCCGATGGTCACCTACTCCCGTTTGCCAGTACGCGCGCTGCCTGATTCCGGAACGCCGCAGCAGCAAACATGGACCGATCTCAATACGCCCGCCCCTGTCGCCTTGGGCCCGGAAGTGTTCTATGAGCAGCGGTGGAGCATCGGCAATGCCAACAAGCTGGACATGCTCACGTTCCACACCGACCAATGGGACGTCGCCGAACAGCTATTGGATGTGAACGTTCTTCACAATCCAATCGGCGCATTGCTCGGCCAGGCCGACAAATCAAGCATCAACCCCGAGGTCGGCGCGATTGAGACCGCCGGTCGCGATCCAACGAAAATGCAGATCCTGTTTCGCAACGATACGCTCGAGTTCCCCGGGTACGGCGTGGACGATGCGGACCAGATTGAGCAGATCGGTGAACTGGCCCACATCGTCATTCTCGGCCCAACCGACACCCAGACCCTCGCCGATGTCTGGCGGAACTTCGCCAGCCCCGTGAACCACGTCGAAGATCTCATGATGGACCCGGGCTGGGGCGGATCACCCGAGGTCGTGGATCCCAATAAGCCCACCTTGAAAGTCTCGCATCTGGCAATGCTGACCAGTCGCCTCACGACCTTCAGTCCCCACCAGGACACGCTCGACAACGACGGCGACGGCACGAACAACGAGGACGATGAACAGTTCGTCATGGGCAAGCCAAACATCAACACCATGCCCCGCGAAGTGTTGGAGCGGATCCTGCCCATTCCCAACGCATCGGCGATTGTGCGCACCAGATTGCTGGACGCCATCGAGGCCTACCGCGATGGATTCCTTCGGCCCGCCACCGCGCGGACCGAACCGGGCATCGCTTACCCCTCCGAGCTGTTCATGTCCGCCGCCATGCGCGACGTGTACGGCATCGATGCCGCCGACAACCTCACCGAAGGCGGCATGCAGATCGATTTTCTCAATCCCCCCACGCTGTCCGACCCCGCGAACCAGGTGCCCGACGGCTATGCCGGTGATCGAGAGGAGCAGGCCTTGTGGGCGCGATATCTCTCGCAGGTCACCTCGACCCGCAGCGATGTGTTCACCGCCTACATCCTGGTGCGCGGGTACACCGCCGGGCGATTCAACGACGGTCCCGTCGAGCAGAAACACATTGTCGCCGTGTTCAGCCGAGCGCATCTGTTCGATGACAGCGGCTCGGCGAAGCTGCTGGCGTGGCAGGAGTATTGATCACGCCGTCGCCACAGGATTCTCGCGGTACCAATCCACCGTCGGCGCCAGGCCCTGCTCGAAACTCACCAGCGGTGCGTATCCAAGTAATTGTCGTGCGCGGGAAATATCCGCCAGCGAGTGCATCACCTCGCCCGCCCGCGACGGCTTGTGCTCAGCTTTCATGTCCGGCCGATCGAATATCTCAATCACCCGGTCCGCCAGTTCATTGATGCTCACCCGCTGACCGCACGCCGCATTGATCACCTCGCCGCCCAAAGGTTGATCGCAGAGCGCCGCCAGCAGATTGATGTGGACCACGTTATGCACGAACGTAAAGTCGCGCGTCTGCTCACCGTCGCCGTAGATCAACGGCGGTCGATCGTGTATCAGCGCCTTGGCGAACGCCGCGATCACCGCCGCATAGGCTGAATTGGCATTCTGGCGCGGGCCGAACACGTTGAAGTATCGAAGCGAAACCGTGTCCAGATCGTAACTCGCCGACCAGGCCCGCATGTCATGCTCACACGCTAGCTTCGTCGCTGCATAGGGGCTCAACGGCAGCGGCGCCATCGTCTCGACCTTGGCCGCGCCGTCATCCGCCGGATTCCCATAGGCACTCGATGACGCCGCGAACAGCACTCGCCGTACCTGCGCCCGCTGCGACGCCTGAAGCACATTCAGCGTGCCCATCACGTTCACGTGGTGGTACAACTCCGGATCATCCACGCTGCCCGGCACCGATCCCTTCGCCGCTTCATGAAACACCACCTCACATCCCGCCGTCGCCTCAGTCAGCGCGTCCGCGTCCAGAATCGAAGCGCCGATCTTCTCCACGCTGTCGCCAAAACCGTCCAGATTCCCCCAGTCCCCACCCGACAGATCGTCGTACGCCACGACCTCCGCGTCCAGACCAACCAGTGCCTCGACCAGATGGGAGCCGATGAAGCCCGCCCCGCCTGTCACCATCACGCGCCGGCCGACAAACGCATCGCCGTGTAATTCTCGCCAATCCATGGGCATTAGGCCTCCGTGGGGTCTCCGTCGTCGGGTAGCTCGATCTTCCGTCCCAGCGCCTCTGGATCCGCCAACCACATCACGAATCCGCAGCTGACGCAAACGTGCGGTTCCAGTTTCACTTGCGACTGCGATGTCAGTCCCTTCGCATGCTGCGGCAGAAACTGCACGTCCCCATCCTCGATCTTGCCCGGCTCAATGATCGTCCCGTCACATTGGCTGCAGCGTATGGCCATGACCAACTCCATGCTCAAATCACCCGTGACCACGGAATTGTAACATCTCTGCTCGCCAATAGCCGATCGCCGCAATCTCTGGTCCCGCGCTCACCAGTCCCACCGCCGACGGTCTGTTCTGTCATCTGGACTGCTGATCTTCCTGCTCGCGCTCGGCCTCACGTGATGCCAACTCATCACAACGTTCATTCTCCGCATGCCCCGCATGACCCGGCGTCCATACCACACGAACGTTGTGCACCTGGATCAGCTCATCTATCTGCTGCCACAGATCATCGTTCTTCACCGGCTTCTTCGCCGCGGTCCGCCAGCCCCGGCGCTTCCAGCCGTCCAGCCATTCGTCAATCCCCTTCAACACGTACTCACTATCGGCGCACAATTCCACGTCTGCCGGCTCGGCCAGGGCGCTCAAGCCCTCGATCACCGCCGTCAACTCCATCCGATTGTTCGTCGTGCTCGCCGCGCTGTCCGCCGCTTCGACCTCCGTATCCGACTCAACGTGCCGCAGAATGTACGCCCACCCGCCCGGACCGGGATTGCCCAGGCACGCCCCATCCGTGAAAAGCGCATAAACAGGCCGACCGGAATTTCTACCCGTTGCTGCTTTTGGCATGTCGATATGATCGGACGAACCCGCCGTGATCGTTGAATATGCCGCGATTGGCCCGCCGACGCCCGCAACGTACCATTGGTGATATGTCCGACTCACATCACGCCATCGAACGCTCGATCCAAGCCGGCGCCGCGACCGTTCAATCGCTCAGCGAGCACATTGACACCATTGACCGAATCTGTGCCGCCGTCACGTCCTGCCTCATCGGCGGCAAGAAAGTGCTGACCGTCGGCCACGGCGGCAGCGCCGCACACGCCATGCACCTCGCCGAGGAACTCGTCGGTCGATTCGATGCCGACCGCCCCCCCCTGCCCGCCCTCGCCCTCACCGCCGACCCAACCCTCATCACCTGCATTGCCAATGACTTTGGATTCGACCGGATCTTCCCCCGCCAGATCCAGGCCCACGGCCGCGCCGGTGACGTGCTGGTCATCTTTTCCACCAGCGGCAACGGCGAAGGATTGCGCCTCGCCGCCCAGCAGGCACATCAATCGCAAATGCAGGTCATCGCCTTGCTCGGCAAAGACGGTGGCGCCCTGCGCGGCGTCGCTGATCTCGAACTGATCATCCAGTCCGACACCACCGCCCGCATCCAGGAAGCACACCAACTCCTGCTCCATCTCATCCTCGAGGCCGTCGAACGCGCCGTGTCCTGACCGGAGATGCCCCATGACCATCTGGCGCTGGGCCGGTTACTTCAGTGATACCCCCGTCCCACATCAGATCACCCTTGGCGAAGGCAACACGCCCCTCGTGCACTCCCGCCGCCTCGGCCCCGACCTCGGCCTCAATCAACTCTACTTCAAGCTTGAAACCGGCAACCCCACCGGCTCATACAAAGACCGCTACGCCGCCGCCGCCATCTCCGACATGCTCGCCCACGGCAAGTCCCGCGTGATTGGCACCTCCAGCGGCAACACCGGTTCAGCCGTTGCCGCCTACTGTGCCCGCGCCGGGATCACCTGCGAAATCGCCATCCTCGAGACCACGCCCATCGGCAAGACCAAACAGATGCTCGCCTACGGCGCGAAACTCTACAAAGTGCGCGGCATGGGCCTCGACGCCGCCATCACCGCACAAATAATCGAAACGATACAGCGCAAGGCCGCCCAGCCCGACGCCAAGCTCCAGATCAGCGCCTACACCTTCAGCTCCGAGGGCATGGCTGGCGTCCAGACCATCAGCTACGAACTTGCCGAACAGGCCGCCGCGTTCGGCTTAACCATGCGCCACGTCTTCTCCCCGTCGGGCGGCGGCGGACTCACCCTCGCCGTCGCTCGGGGATTCGCCGGACTTGCCGACCGTGGCGAATTGACCAATCCTCCCGCCGTCCACTGCGTCCAGCCCGAAGGCAACAACACCATCGCCGGTCCCCTCCGCGACGGCGCCGAACGCGCCGTTGCCTGCGTGGGCACCACCGAGATCAGCGGCCTCCAGGTCTCCTCCGTCATCGACGGCGATCGCGTCATCGCCGCCTGTCGCGCCTCCGGCGGCACCGGTCATCTCGTCACCGATCAGGACGTCTGGCGCCTCCAGCGCCGCATGGCCCGCGAAGAAGGCATCTTCTGCGAACCCGCGGGCGCTGTCGCCCTCGCCGGCGCCGTCGGTGCCCTGCAACGCCGCGAGATTGGTCCCGACGATCCGATTGTCTGCCTCGTCACCGGCATTGGATTCAAAGACCCCCCCTCCTTCGACCGCATGATCGAAGGCGAAGATTGCCCCATCATTGATGTCGATCAGATCGACAATCAGTAGTCCACTGCCCCTCAACGCTCCAGCGGGAACAGTGGCTTGCGCCGATGCTGATAATCGAAATGCGTCAGGTCCGCGCTCGTCACGCCCGGCGTGTTGACCCGAATCATCGTCTGACACACCTCACTGAACGCCGCCGCCGGCGCGATCACGCCCTTCGCCACCAGCACCGCGAACGACCCCGGGTCCAGATCACAACAACAAATATGTTGAATGCTGAACGGCGCGTTGCGCACCGACGTCAGTTGCACCGTCAACCCCCGCTCGGTCTCCACCACCGCCGTGCGCCCCATCGTCCCCCAGCTCCTGCCTCCGTGCCTGACCTTGGGCTCCCGGTATTCCCCGTCATATATCCCCCGCACCGTGACCCGGCGCTCTAGCGGCGCGCCATGCAGATCGTCCGTCTTGCCCCCCATCTTCAACGTCAACTGTGCGCCCACCCCCCCCGCCTCCGCCTGCTGCACCGATTCTGCGTCATACAGACACACAAACGATCGCGCCACGCCGCGCTCATCCAGCGCATGGGCCAGATGCGTGCTGTCGGCAGGGGAGCCGCCCCCCACGTTGTCACCCATGTCCAGCAGACACACCGGCTGCGGTGACCTCACCGCCGTGTCGACCGCCTCCTCGACGCTGATCAGATGCGCCACGAAGTCTTCACGATGCGCCAAGAGATACGCCGCCAGCTCATCCACACACGACCGCGCCAACCCCTGATCATCATCCGTCACCACGATGAACGACGTGCCCATCTCCGGCACATCCGCGTACGGAAACCCCAGCACCACGCTGTTCGCCAATAAGCCCGGACGCTTCAACATGGCGTCGGCAAACTCGTACATCGGCAAACACGGCGGATCCAGCGTCGTCTGCTTCTCAATGTTGATCGTGATCGCCGGGAAGCTCGCCGCCTGCGTCGGCCGCACTTCACCCCGCACCGTCCGCACCATCAATGCTGCCGCCTGCAATCCAATCTGCCGTTGATCCAGATGCGGGTTGCTGCGGTAAGCGATGTTCGCGTCACACGCATCGATCATGCGCTGCGACAGATTCGTGTGCGCGTCCATCGTCGCGATAATCGGCATCTCCGCCCCAACCCGCTCCCGCACCAATGACAACCAATGCCCGTCCATATCCCGGTGCTGTTCGCTCACCCCCGCGCCGTGCGGCGCGACCAGCAGACCATCCAGCGGCCCCGCCTGATCCAACTCCCGCAACGCCGTTTCCAGCATCGTGTCAAACGCGTCCGCCGCCACCGCGCCCCCCGGCATCGCCCACGCCGCCAGCAGCGGCACCGGGGTCTCGCCCGCTTCACGCAATCCTTCAATGAAGCCGCCGATCTCGTGCGGTGAATCCGCCCACCGCGCCGTGATCGCCTCGCCCGTCAGCAGTGACTCCCGCTCAAAATCCGCCAGCGTCGTCGGCGTCGCCAGAAACGTGTTCGACTCGTGCATTAACGCAATGATGCCTATCCGCATCGTTCACTCTCCTGTGATCAGGGGCGGCGTACCACACCCTAAACGCTCGAATCTCGCCCGGTCAAATCCGCGCCGCCTACCGTCCGCATCACGCCACCACTACAATTGCGATGCCCAATTCAAGCCAGGACCAGCACCATGTCCCCATCCGATCGCGCCACCTGTCTCACGCCCCTTTACATCACGTCCATCATCGCCCTCGTTCTGGGCGCGACCACCGCCGGCGCGATCGCACAAGCTGATGCCGGTGAACCCGACCCACGTCTTCACGTGAACCTGATTCGAAACCCCGGCTTTGAACGCCCCGGCAACGACGACGATCCCATCGCCGCCCACTGGTTGACGACCGGCGAAGACCAGGTCGCCGATTGGGCCGTTGCCAGCTATCGCATCGTCCGCCGCGGGGATTACATCCCGCCTCGGCGCGATCCCGGCGCCGCCCGCACTGGACAGTTCGGCCTGCGCCTCGGCAACACCGGCCCAAACACTTCCAGCGTCTACCAGCGCATCATCCTCAATCAAACCGAACCCAACCCCATCCAGTTCGTCGCATGGTCCCGATACGATGCTCAGCCAGGCATTCGCCACGACACCGAATCTGCCCCCCGTGCCGAACTCAGCATCGCCAACGCTCGCTACACCAATCAATCCAAGGCGCCCGTCGATCGCGAACAGCCCCTCATCAATATGACCCGTGGCTCCGGCGACTGGATCCGCAGCCATGCCACCTTCGTCCCCGAGAAACCCCTCCGCTACATCGACGTCAAAATCGAACTCCAATCTTCCGGCGCCACCGCCATGCTCTGCGTCGACGACGTCCACGTCGCCGAAGTTGATGCCACCGTCACTCAACTCCAGGCCCGCGGCGTCGACGTCCCCGCGCCGGCGCTGATCGTCACGAATCCAACCGCCAACCCGCCCGCCGTCGGACTCCCCCTGATCGATCAGGCCGGCCAAGGCCGCGCCGCCAACATCCGCCTCCGCGCCCGCGCCGTCGAAACCCCCGCCGCGCTCGTCATCGACGTCGAATCCGACGACGCCCTGCCCAACGATCAACTGGAGATACTCCTCGCCCCCTACGATCGCAAGCCCTTCGATCTCCCAATCGCCGCCGACCTGTTCCGCATCCGTCTTGATGGCAACAACGTCGTCCAACTCGACTGGATCCTCACCCGCAACGAACGCCACCTCGGTGCCGACAACGACATTGCCCTCTACCTCCCGCAGCCGGCCGTTCGAGGTCTCACCGCACGACGTGAATCACTACCCAATCACCGCGCCCGATGGCGATTCACGATTCCCTACGCCTCGCTCGGTTCCGCACAACCAATCAGCCCCACCACTTGGCGCATCAACCTCTGCCTCCGCCGCGGCGAATCCCTGCTCTGCGCCGCCCCAACCCACACGCTCGAATCGCTGCTCGGCCAACTGATCTTCCCCTCACCAGCCGAGTCCCCCGCCCCGGTCGTCATTGAACGCGTCGAATTCCTCACCGGACCCTTCGATCAACAGTCCATCGCCCCCTTCACCGTCCCCGGACGTTTCCCCTGGGGTGACACCCCGCTCCGCGTTCGCGTTCGCAACTGCACGTCCGACCCCGTTAATCTCACCCTCAACGCCCGCATCGCCGGTCACGTCACCCACACACTCATTCAACTTACGCCCCACCAAATCAACACCGTCGACATCATCGCACCCCTTCGCACGCCCGGGCGACAGACACTCCAACTCGCCCTGTCTCCACCTGATGCCGCTACGCCGCGCGCCGCCCTGCACATCCCCGTCACCATCGCGCCGCTTATTCGCACCTGGCTCTTTGAGACCTTCGCCTATCACGATGAAGACCACGCCGAGATCTTCACATCCAACAACGCCGCCGACCCCGACCAGATCGCCGCCGTCCGCCTGCGCATCGAGAACTGGCGCGGCCGGCCCATCGGATCCTCCATCACCCAACTCCAGACCGAATCCCGCACGCACACCATCAACCTGCCCATCGCCGACGTACCCGCTCATCCCGATCCCATCGCCGACCACTGGATCATCACCGAAGCACTCGATCGCGACGGCCGTGTGATCGAATCCTCACGCACTCGCTGGGGCAAAATGACGCGTCCCGCTCCCCGCGCCGCCGACCCCATCGACCACGTCACCATCGACGACCGCGGCTACTTCTCCGTCAATGACAAACCCTTCTTCGCCGTCATCGCATCCCTGCACACCAACGATCTTGCCGCGGGCTACCTCCGCACGCCCCGTGTCGGCTTCAACGCCGCCAAAATCAACTGCGGCACGAAAGACATGATTCACATCGGCCGCGCCTCCTATAAGGACGTCTACACCGCCCTCTACCGTCAGGGCGTCTACGCCGCACCCATGTGCTTCGTCTCCGATCGTCAAACCCGCATCAACATCATCGACTGGTTCAAGACCACCCCGATGTACCTCTGCCAACTCGGGGGCGAGATCTACCACCGCCCCGCCGACCAGTTCGACCATCCCGATTGGCGGACCTGCCCCCAGCGTCCCGTCGTGCTTGAATACATGAACTGCGGCAGTTGGCTCGACCACGCACGCCACGGCAAACAGATCGCGCAAATCGCCATGACCCCGATTTTCTCGCGCGCCCAATCCGCCCATCGCGATCTCGCCGCCTTCTACGCCCGCGAGCGCGCCGTCTCACCCCGCACCGCGCTGATGACCAGCATCGTCACCTCCGCTGGCGACTTCGACATCTGGGATACCCGCACCACCGCCTACGTCTCCGTCATCCACGGCGCCACCGGTATCTACAACTACATTGTGGCCCCCGATCACGCCGGTACCGACGATCGCATCGTCGAAATCGCACGCGGGTTCGCTACCGAACTCCGTGCCATGGGCCCCATCTTTGTCGCAGAAGATCAACGCCGCACCATCAGCGTCAACCCGCCCGACACCGGCCTCCACGTCGCCGAACGCCGCATCGACGATCACCGTTACCTCATCGTCGCCAACACCCGCGATGCCCCCATCGAAGCAACCTTCCAACTCGACCCCGCCGAAGCCGCCAATCGTGTGGATGTGATCTACGAACCCGCCGACCCCATCTCCCTGACCGACGATCAAAAGTTCACCGATACCATCCCCGCCCACTGGGCACGCGTCTACCGCATCAAACTCCAATAGCGGATGCGTGGACTGTCGTGTCTTGACAGTGAGCAGACCCAGGATGCTCACCATCCACGCAGATTACGCCTACGGATTCGACGTCTGGGCCCACGTTCAGATCACCGCTCTCCTCACCCCCAACCAGATCGCCCACCCAAGCACGGCAATCGACCGACTGAGCCGCGTCAACCGAGTGGATCCACCACATCCACCCACCGCCGCCCCTCCGATGATTCGATGACCGCATCACACACCGCCTGCGCCTGCACCCCCTCCTTGAACGATGGTCGGCATGCCCGCTCCTCCCGAATCGCCGACACAAACTCGAACGCTTGGTCATATCGAAACGTCACCTCCGGATTGCCATCGCCCAACGCACGCGGCGAGCCACTCGACTTTAAGAACGCCTCCGGCACATCCCGCATCTCGAACGCCTCTCCCCGCCGCGCAAAAAGAATCTGATCCGGCGTGTGCAACTGATACGCCGCTGACGCCTCCGACCCATTCAACTCACACACATCATGATCCCCCGCCGGCCCTCGCCCCTTGCTCAGCCGGCCCGACTCGAACACACCCGTCACCCCCGATTCAAACTCCGCCAAAAACGCCACCCAATCGTCCACGTCCTGCGGCGCACACGCCTCGCCATCTTTCGTCCGATCGCGCCCAATCAAGTTCCGCATCGACCCGCACACCGACGTGATCGGCCCAAGCAGATCATGCGCCAGATCGATCCGGTGCAATGCCATGTCCGCCAGCTGCCCTGACCCCGCCATCGCCCGGTATTGCCGCCACCCCAGCGAATGGTCCGGCCAATCCTGCAACCGCTGGAGCCGCGCGTGATAGATCTCCCCCAACGCCCCCTCACGCACCAGCGACGCCAGATACCGCATGCCCGGCACAAACCGATACGTGAACGCCGTCATGTGTCGTCGCCCCAACCGCTCCGCCGCGCGATACATGGCCACCGTCTCCCCCACATCCAACCCCAGTGGCTTCTCGCATAGCACGTGACATCCCGCCTCAAGCGCCGCCAGCACGATCGGTAAGTGCTCGCAGTTCGGCGTCGCCACCACCACCGCATCAGGTTTCACCTCATTCAGCATCCGCTCAACGTCGCCATATTGCGCGCCGACCTCCCATTCCTCGCCGCGCTGCGCCAACAGCGTTGGATTCGCATCACACAGGCCCACGATGTCCACGCCCGGAATGATCCTCAACCCCGGATAGTGCACCATCGCGCACACGCCGCCGACGCCAATGAGCCCAATGCGGATCGATTCCTGATTCATATCGCCCTCTCATCTATAATGCGTTCCACGTATCATAACACCCCTGGACCGCGCAGCGCTCTCGTACCGCGTCAATCGGAGTGATCACAATATGACCCAATCCACCAACGCACTCGATGCCTTCAAACTTAATGGCCGACACGCACTTGTCACCGGCGGCTCCAAGGGCCTCGGCATCATCATGGCCGGCGCACTTGCCGACGCCGGCGCCAGCGTCACCGTCGTCTCCCGCACCGAATCCGAATGCAAACAGGCCGCCGACGAGATCGCCCAACGCACCGGCCAAGAAACCTACGCCGCCGCCGGCGACGTCTCTCAAGCCAGAGACGTAGAGCGCATCATCGATCAATCCCAACAAGCGCTCGGCCCCATCGACATCCTCATCAACAACGCCGGCATCAACGCCCGTGGCCCCGCCCACGAACTCGCCGAGTCCGATTGGGACGATGTCATTGCCATCAACCTCAAGGGCCCATTCCTCGTCGCCCGCGCGCTCGGCCACGAAATGTGCTGGCGCGGATGGGGACGAGTCATCAACATCGGATCAATCCTCTCCGTCATCGGAATGCAGGGCCGTTCCCCCTACGCCGCATCAAAAGGTGGTCTGCTCAACCTCACCCGCGTCATGGCACTCGAGTGGGCCGAGCACGGCGTGACCGCCAACGCCATCTGCCCCGGGCCCTTCGCGACCGAAATGAACAAACCCCTCCTCGATGACCCTGAAAAGTACCAGGCCTTCGTCGCCAAAATCCCTATGGGCCGCTGGGGCGAACTCCACGAAATCGCCGGCGCCGTCCTCTTCCTCGCCTCCGATGCCTCGTCCTATGTCACCGGCAGCGCCCTCTACGTCGACGGCGGCTGGACCACACAATGATCCGCCGCACGCGACCCACCTGAGCCCGCACGAGTTGAACCATGTGTCCCGTGGCGCCATCGCGCCTTCAACCATGCGACCACCGATTCAGTTCACGCTCAATCCGTCGCATATCCGTGTGCGAGTCCAATTCCATCCCGTCGCCCCCGTGATAACGGTAAGGCTCGGGGAAAATACGCGCCGACCGGTCCGACAGCGGCAACGCCACCCGCTCGTGGCCCTGCTTGTCCGACAGCTTCATCGCGATCGCGATCTCCAGTGCCTGCCGGTAGTCGTGCCCGTTGGACAGCGGAGTCTGCCCCGTCTCAAACGACCGGACCACCCGCTCAATCGCGCCCGGGATGTAATGCCAATCTTCTCTGACCGCCAGAGATTTCAGATATGCCATCCGCGCCTCGTGCCCCTTGCCCTGTATCAGCGCCGGTTGATGCCCCTGAAAGAAGACATGCCCGTTCTCACCATGCACCGACAGACGCGCCACATCCTCCCGCGGCGGCGGAATCTCGCACACGACCCCGTTCGCGTATCCAATGCGCCCGTGCATCGGCCCGTCGCGCTCCTCCGGCAGTGTGTCATCCGGAAACGTCCAATCCTCTCGGTGCGGCAACGCGTGCCCTTCCACCCACACCGCCTCACTATCGAGAATGTGACGCACCATCACCAGATCCGGACACGCCCCGCCCGCAATCTCATGCGGCACGCCACGCGAAATCTCAATGCCCGTGACCCGCCCGATGTTTCCCGCGTGAATCCAGTCGACGATCTCAAGGAAGTTCGGCATCTCCCAGAACGCATTCCCGCACGACAGCATCGACCCCCGCTCCGTGCAAATCCGCACGACCTCATCGGCCACACTCAACTGAACCGCAATCGGCTTCTCGCACGACACCGCCTTCACCCCCGCCTCCGCACACGCCAGCACCAGACCCGGGTTCACCGGCACCGGCACGATGATTGACACAATGTCTGGAATCTCTCGCTCGAACAACGCCTCCAGCGAATCGAACACGTTCTCGATACCGTAGAAATCCGCGCACAGCCGTCGCCGCTCCGGATGCCGGTCCACCAGCGCCACCATCCGACAGTCAGACCGCGCCGCGTAAGCGCGTAGATACTTCCGCCCCCACGCGCCCGACCCGCCGACAACCGCGACACGCTTTCGCATGACGCCTACGCTAGCTCAAGTTTGTGTAATTGCAAAGACGCAGCCTGATGTGCTTCGTGAACGTCACGCCGCCCGGCGCATCGGCACCGCCGCCGACGACCCGAGAATCCGCAAGTAGGCCGCGACCGTCTCGCCCCACGGCCGTTTCGCCGCCTCGCGCCGTGCTTCGTTGCCCATCGCACGTCGCACCGCCGGCAATCGGTACAGTCGCGTCAGCTCCCGCGCCAGCCCCGTCACGTCGTGCGCGTCGATCACCGCGCCCGTCGCATGGTGATCGATCAACTCCTCCGCGGCGGTCAGCACCGGGCGACGACCCGTCGCGTCCCGCCGACGTCCGATCACCGGCACGCCGTGCGCCATCGCCTCGAGGATCACATTCCCGAACGCCTCGTACCACGAGGGCAACACCATTACGTCCATCGCCGCGTATGCGTCACACGGATCGTCCAGTGCCCCCGTCCACGTGATGCGATCCAATATCCCCCGCGCAAGCGCCAGCTTCTTCAATCGCGCCTCGTCCGGTCCATCCCCCACGATCAGCAGATGGATCGCTGCCTCGTCCGGCACCCGCGCCGCGGCCTCGAACAGAAATCCCAGATCCTTGACCGGATCCAACCGACCCACAAACCCCACCACAAATGCGCCGCGCTCAATGCCCAGTCGCTCACCGTGCAGATCATCGCTCGCGCCAGGCACCACCCGTGCAAATGGACGCGGCGCACAAACACCGTGCGGCACGACATCCACATGGTCACGCCCCCCGTACATCGCGACAAACTGTTCGCACAGATTTCCAGAACTCACCACCACACGCGGCGCCTGTTGCCACGCTGTCGCATCGAACCGCTGCAATGTGCGTGACATCTGTGACGCCTCCCCTCCCGGGTATTGTCGCGCCGCCATGTCCAGCGCCGCCGCGCAGCACGCCGGATTGAATACCAGATCGTCACCGCGCCCCGCGTTGATCGCCGCCGTCGCCATGATCGGGTCCGTCGCCCACAACGTGCCCACGCCCACCTCTCGAATCACCCGCTTCCACCAACGCAGCCGCAATCGATCACGCCACCGCCACAGTCGACCGCACTCCAGCGGATCGAACCGCCGCACGATCAAGCCCGGACCAAACACTTCGTTCGCCGGCGACCCCGTCCGATTCTCCGTCAGCACCTCAACGCGCTGCCCCGCCGCCGCCAACTCACGCGCGACGTACGCCATCCGCTGCTCCACGCCACCGTGTCGTTCCGGACTGAAGCGCGCACAAAGCAGGTGAATCAACGGGTCACCGGATTGGAGCATCGATCCCTTCAAGCCGCTTTCCTCTCCGCCGCGTCGCCGCTGCGCAATGCCGTGCGAATCTCCTGGCTCGCCAGCCACCACGGCCGACGCCTCACGCTCGACCACAGCCCCTCGATCCCCTCCCGATTCGCCCGATCAATCGCAGTCAGTCGCTGCCGGTAGCCCAGATTGCGATGCAACTGCAATCGCTCCGCCACGCTCAACGCACGCGCGTATCGCCGCGCCACCACCTGACGCGCTGGCTCAAACTGATCCGCCATCGCCACGCCCTTCGCCTGGGCATGCACGCGGAACGCCGCCAGCGGTTCATCCACAATCGTCGGCCTCTCCCCATGGGCCAGCAGACGACAGTTCCACTCATAGTCAAACGAGGGGTGCAACGCCTCATCGAAGCCACCACACTGATCGAACAGCTCCGCCGACCAGAAACTCGACGGCTGAGGCAACAGCCCGTCCGTCCGCATCAGATACTCCGCGAACGAATCCGGCTCCTTCGCGAACATCACGTCAATCTGTTCATCTTCTTCATCAACATGCAGGCATTTGCCCACCACCCACCGTGGCCCGTCCGCGCCCGACATCATCTGCCCCACCGTCCGCAACGCATGCGGCAGATACAAATCATCGCTGTTCAAAAACGCAATGATGTCCCCTGTCGCACGCGCCAATCCTTTGTTCAGCGCCTCCGTCTGGCCGCCGTCCGGCGCGCTCTCCCACCAGTCCAACTGATGCGCATAATGTTGAATCAGATCTACGCTCCCATCCGTCGATCCCCCGTCAATCACAAAGAACTCCAGCACCGGATACTGCTGATCCAGCACACTGCAGATTGTGCGCTCCAGGAAGTCCACCTGATTAAAGCTCGGCGTGATCACGGTAATGCGGGGCCAATGCTTCATGCCGCTTGCCTCCATGCATGCTCGGTTGAGGATGATTGATCGTCCTGATTCACGTCCGCACCCCGCCGCCGCTTCCACTGATACGCCAGCAACGACCCGGCGCACGCCGCCAGGTAGACCCCATAAAACACACTGAACACCACTCCCGTCCATCCCAACCGCCATCCCCCATGATCGACCAGCGAGCGCCGCATCTCTCGGACCGGCCGCCCCACCGCAAGCCGCAGGCCGAATCGATGGCCCTCCGCATACAACGCTTCCCCCTCGTGCCGCACGTATCGCACGTGCTTCTCCAGTAGATCACAAAACCCCTTCGACCAGTGATGCACCACCGTCGACTGTGCTGTCCGATCAAGCGTCAGTTCTCGATACCCCTCTCGAACCGCCGCCGACCGATGATTCAACGGCCGCAATTCACACCGCCCCCGATGCACCACAAATCGTTTCGTCCGATTCTCACTGCCCCACACCGTCCCCCGCAGCGCCCGTCCCCTGAAGTAGAACTGCCACGGCAGTCGCACCGCTCCCGCAGTCTCATCGCCGCGTACCACTTCATCCAACGCCGCCGCCAATCCCGCCGGCGCCCGCTCGTCCGGATCCACAAACAGCAGCCAGTCATGCCGCGCATGTGCCGCCGCGAAACACCGCACCGGCTCCACGATCGGAGACCCCGCATGATCCAACA
>NYZD01000193.1 GCA_002685935.1 Planctomycetaceae bacterium
GCCGACCCCCGACAACAACACCCCGGCCAACAACGCCAACCTCTTTGGCAACGGCGACGACACCAACCCCGACAACGAAACCCCCGTCGATCCGGCAACCATCACCCCCCCCAAACCCCCGCCCCCGCCGGTGATCACCACCCGCACCTCACAGGAAGTGCGTCAGAAGATCGAAGCCGGCATCAGACTGATCGACAACGAGCAACTCGTCGGCGGTCGCGACCTGCTCAACCAGGCTCTCGCCGGACCCATCTCTTCCCAGGATGCCGCCGCCGTCCGCAAGGCCATGGTCAACGTCAACAACGCTCTGCTCTTCTCGCCCGTGATCTTTGAAGGCGACCCCCAAGTCGCCGCCCACATCGTCCAGCAAGGCGAGTATCTCAGCACGATCGCCCCCAAATACGACGTCCCCCTCACGTTCATCGCCCGCATCAACAACATCGATAACGTCCACAGCATCCGCGCCGGACGCCGACTCAAAGTCGTGCGCGGCCCCTTCCACATCGTCGTCGATAAATCCGAATTCCGCCTCGATGTCTTCCTCGAAAACCTCTACGTCTGCAGCTTCCCCGTCGGCCTCGGCGAACACGATTCCACCCCCGTCGGCAACTTCGTCGTCAAACGACACAGTAAACTCAAGGATGGCGTCGCCTGGACCAACCCCCGCACCGGCAAGGTGATCCCCGCCGATGCCCCCGACAACCCTCTTGGCGGTTACTGGATCGGCCTGCTCGGCGCCGACGACGATTCACTCCAATACACCCGCTACGGACTGCACGGCACCATCGAACCCGACTCCATCGGATACGAATCCTCCATGGGCTGCATCCGACTCCTGCCCGACGACATCGACCTCGTCTACGACATGCTCGCAGAACAGAAAAGCCGCGTCACCATCAAGCCCTGATCCCCCATGAACCTTGAAGACCTCACCGACAAACGTGCCGTCGTCACCGGCGGCAGCCGTGGCATCGGTTGCCACATCGCCGCCGCGCTTCACGAAGCCGGTGCGCACGTCGTCATCACCTCCCGCCACGCCGACGCACTCAACCAGGCCGCCAAAAAAATCGGTCCCCGCTGTCACCCCTACGTCTGCGATCAATCCGACCCCGACGCCGTCCGCAACTTTGCCGACAGAGTCCACGCCGACCTTGGCCCCGTCGACATCCTCGTCTGCAACGCCGCCTCCCTCTCCGGCGGCGGACCCGTCGCCGAAATGACCCTCGCCGACTGGCAGTTCGCCCTCGACGCCAACCTCACCGGCACCTTCCTCACCGTCCAGTCATTCCTCCCCGACATGATCGAACGCCAACGCGGCGACATCGTCATGATCTCATCGATGTCCGGGAAAATCGGAGACCCCGGCGGTTCCGCCTACAGCGCCTGCAAGTTCGGACTCCAGGGATTCAGCCAATCCCTCAACTACGAGGTCCGCAAACACAACATCCGCGTCATGGTCATCAACCCCTCCGCCGTCAACACCGGCGACGACGACCACAAGAACCACGGCCCCGGCCTCTACCTCCACGCCGCCGACATCGCCGCCACCGTCGTCCACCTCGTCCAACTTCCCGGTCGAACCCTCATCCGCGACATGGACATCTGGGGCACCAACCCCTTCCCCGCCTGACCCCCACCCCTCAACTCTCGCTCAACCGCTTCACCGCCTCACCGCCCAGCAGCTCCTGCGCCTCGACGTAGATCTCCGCGATCCGCTCCCGATGCGGGTGATCGCCCAGCACCTTCGCCACGTCCACGTTCGCCGCCGCCGACGCATTGTTTCCCCCGAACCAGCTCCCACCATTGCCCAGCAGGTTGTACCGCCCGCGGCAATACTCACCCATGTCAAACGCCTTGGCCAAAAGATAAAGCCACGTCACCATATAGATGTTCGCATAGCACGGCACGCTCCGCCATTCCGGAATCCCCTCCCGCCACGACTTCGCGAAATCCGCCCCCACCACGTCCGTCACCGCTTGGTCCAGACGCTTCATGATCGGCTTGATCACCGACGCCGCGTTGTCCAGATGCTCGAACGTCTCCATCTGAATATCAAAATCGCTCGGCTTCGCCGCCCCCAGACTCAGCGTGTGTACCTCCGGATGCGACAAGCAAAACAGCGCGTTGAACACGATCGGATGCAGCGGCGCGCACAGCTCCACCAACCGATCCGGCGGATCGAACAACCGCCCCCCCTTGTCATTCGGGCTGATGATGAACACCCCCATGTCGCGCCGGGTCGCCTCCTCGATCGCGGCCCAGTTCCGCTGATAAATGTAGTACCAGTGAATATTGATGTAATCGAACCCCCCGTCCCGGTCGTGCTTCACCGCATCCAGAATCGCCGACGGATCGCCGTGCGTCGAAAACCCCACGTGACGCACCAGCCCCTGCTTCTGCAGCCGCCGCGCCGCCTGCAAACACCCCCCATCCCGCGCCGCGTGGTGCAGGCTTTCGTAATCGTTGATTCCGTGGAACGTGATCAGATCCAGATAGCCCACCTGCATCCGCTTGATCGAGTCCTTCACGTTCGCCGTCCACTCATCCGAGTTCGGACCCGCCCCGACCTTCGTCTGCACGATGATCCGATCGCGCGCCAGCTCACGAAGCACCGGCCCCATCTGCCGCTCCGAAGGACCATACCCCCGCGCCGTTTCAAAATGATTGATCCCAAGCTCCAGTGCACGCAACATCGTGTCCCGCACGTTCTGATTGCTCTCGGCCGGGATCTGATCCAACGGCTGATCGCCCCATGTGTGCTGATACCGCATCCCCCCGCACGAGAACACTGGCATCTGCAACTCCGTTCGGCCAAACCGACGATATTCCATGCCACACTCCCAAATCTGACCAGCCAACTCTCACCCGGCATCACCGCGAACACCCGCCATTTTACCCGCCGGACCCCGCTCAACCACCCGCGCCCCAGCCATGCGACGCCACGCCGCGCCCCGCGTGCAAACCCCCGTCGCTAAGCTAAGATACCCTCGTCAGTTCCGTACCCCGCGAACCACACGACGGGATGGGCGTATCAAAATCTCGCAGGAAGGAAAAAACCATGCCGCGCACGATCGTCATCGCTCTGATCATCGGTTCCATCAGCCTCGCCCTCGGTTGCTCCGGTGAGCGCACCTTCAAACGCCTCGAACAGATCACCGATCAGGGACGATGGACCATCGACGACACCCTCATCCGCACTTACGACGTCTCCCTCGAGCAAGCCGTCGAGCTCTTCAAAGACTCCGGCTGGCAGATCAAGAAACGCGGCAGCGAAGTCGCCGAAGCCCGCGTCCAGGGAGAAACCATCGCCGGTGACTTCGTCCGTATCGAAATCTGGGCCCCCAGGGGTGAAGCCACCGCCATCGGCGTCCGCTACTCCAGAGAAGGCGACCGCGTCGAATCCGCCAAGATCCTCGACAAGCTCGAAGCCATCCTCCCCGGCAAACGCATCATCGCCAACTGACCATGACTGACCCGTCACCGCAGCCGAGACTGGAATCACATTCAACCGACCCCCCCAACGTCGCGACCGGCGTCGTCGATCGATTCCGCATCGCCCTCATCGGCGACCTCCACGTCTACAAACTCCTGATCGCCCCCTGGCATCTGCTCAGCAAACGCCTGCTCGGCCAAACCAATCTCTACCTCCGCCGCCAGGCGCGATTCCAGCTCGCCCGCATCGACCCCCTCGTCCAGCGCATCGCCACACTCTCCCCAGACGCATTGCTCTGCACCGGCGACATCACCACCACCGCCCTCCCCGCTGAGTTCGATTTCGTCAAGCGATCTCTCAAACCCCTGACCGATCGTATCCCCACCTACATCGCCCCCGGCAATCACGATCGATACACCTTCTCCGCCGCCCGTCGCAGGCGCTTTGAAATCCAACTCGGCCAACTCACCGCCGACGCCTGGCCCTGGTCCGTCTCACTCCAGCCCAACATCCAACTCATCGCCACCGACCCCGCCCGCCCGCGCTTCGTTCACGCCGGCGGCGAACTCGGCCAACCCCAGCGAAAAAAAATCGCCGCCCTCCTCGCGGATAACCACCCCGGCTGGACGATCCTGATGTGCCACTACCCCATCGGCACACCCCACGGCGCCAAACCCGAAACCCATTCCCATCGACTCCTCGATCAGCCCGAACTCATCAGCACCCTCCGCGATTCCAACCGCCCCATCCTTTACCTCCACGGCCACGTCCACCGCCCATGGTGTTTCCGCCCCGCCAATGCCCCCAACGTCATCGTCCTCAACGCCGGCGCCCCCATCATGTCCAGCCCCGACTACCCCCACGGCCAGGGATTCTGGCAGATCGATCTTCAGAACGCCCCCGCCTCACGCGGCGTATTAACGCTGACGCACCACGCCTGTTCCGCCGCCGGCCACTGGCAGTCACGCGCCATCGACGTCCCCGACCACCCCGGACACGTCACCCTCGCCTGACCCCACGCCCGTCAAGCCGACCTCCAATCCAGCCGATGGTGCCACAGGTAAACCTTTCCTGCGCGCCCGGCGTGCGACCACACATTCCAGGAGACGCTATGTGCGGCATCGTCGCCTACATCGGTCCCAAACAGGCCCAGCCCCTCCTGCTCGAAGGCCTCAAGCGCCTCGAATACCGCGGCTATGATTCCGCCGGACTCGCCGTCCTCCACGACCAGACCATCCGCACCGTCCGCAGCACCGGACGCATCAACCTCCTCGAACAGAAACTCGCCGAACACGGCGACCTCACCGGCACCCTCGGCATCGGCCACACCCGCTGGGCCACCCACGGCTCACCCACCGAAGCCAACGCACACCCCCACGCCGACCACCACCAGCGCATCGCTCTCGTCCACAACGGCATCATCGAAAACTACGCCGCCCTCCGCACCTACCTCCAGGACAAAGGCTGCGTCTTCCGCAGCGACACCGACACCGAAGTCCTCGCCCAACTCATCGGCCATGTCCGCGCAGACGCCGGCTGCGATCTGTTCACCGCCGTCCAGGGCGCCCTGCGCGAAGTCACCGGTGCCTACGCCATCGCCGTCATCGCCCACGATGAGCCCGAAACCCTCATCGTCGCCCGCAAGGGTTCGCCCATCCTCATCGGCGTCGCCGACGGCGCGTACTTCGCCGCCTCCGATGCCGCCGCCATCCTCAGCCACACCTCACAGGTTGTCACCCTCGACGACTATCACGTCGCCAAACTCACGCGCAATGGCAAAGGCCCCGAGATGCGCACCGCCACCGTCGACAACGTCCCCGTCAACCCCACCATCATCGAACTGGAAATGACCCTCGACGAGATCGAACTCGGCGGTCACGACCACTTCATGTTCAAGGAAATCGTCGAGCAGCCCCACGCCCTCACCAATGCCCTCCGCGGCCGACTCGACAAACGCACCGGACAAGTCGTCCTCGGCGGACTCAGTGAGTTCTCACGCGAACTGGTCAACACCCGACGCTTCATCCTCACCGGACAGGGCACCGCCTGGCACGCCGGACTCATCGGCGAGTACCTCCTCGAAGACATGGCCAAGATCCCCGCCGAAACCGAATACGCCGCCGAGTTCCGCTATCGCAATCCCATCATCGAAAAAGACACCGCCCTCATCGCCGTCAGCCAGTCAGGCGAGACCGCCGACACCCTCGCCGCACTCCACGAAGCCAAAGACCGCGGCGCGCTCTCCCTCGGCGTCGTCAATTCCGTCGGCTCCTCCATCGCCCGCGACACCGATGCCGGCGTCTATCTCCACGTCGGCCCCGAAATCGGCGTCGCCTCCACCAAAGCATTCCTCGGACAGGTCGCCGTCCTCACCCTCATCGCCCTCTACATCGGCCGGCGCCGCTACCTCTCCGCCGAGCAGATCCTCCAATACATCGAAGAGCTCGAACGCATCCCCGAGCACGTGCAATCCATCATCGAGCAGTCCGATCGCATCCGCGATGAAGTCGCCAAAGTCATCGACGAAGACAACTGGCTCTTCCTCGGCCGAGGCTACAACTACCCCGTCGCACTCGAAGGCGCCCTCAAGCTCAAGGAAATCAGCTACATCCACGCCGAAGGCATGCCCGCCGCCGAAATGAAGCACGGCCCCATCGCCCTCGTCACCGACGGCATGCCCGTCGTCTTCGTTGCCCCCCAGGGCAGCCAATACGACAAGGTCGTCAACAACATCGAGGAAATCCGCGCCCGCGGCGGACGCATCATCGTCGTCGCCACCGAAGACGATCACGACATCGATCGCTACGCCGACACCGTCCTCCGCGTCCCACACGTCCCCGAGCCCCTCCAGCCCCTCGTGACCGTCGTCCCCCTCCAGCTTCTGGCCTACCACGCCGCCGTCCTCCGCGGCCACGACGTCGACAAGCCCCGCAACCTCGCCAAGTCCGTCACCGTCGAATAATCCACCCCGCACTTGCGTCAGACCCCCATAGCTCCGAAACTGATCTCCGTCCCTTTCTGGAGCAAGATCATGATTCGGAGAATGCTGACCCTCTGCGTCCTCTTCGCCGCCACACTCACCGGCTGCGCGACCTACGTCAACATCCCCGCCCAGCAGGGAGACTTCGCCTCCCACAATCCAAATGACTGGACCGTCCGCCGCGTCACCGCCGCCGCACTCACCCATCTCCTGACCAACGCCGATGCCGGCCAACCTGTCGACGGACCCTACGC
>NYZD01000194.1 GCA_002685935.1 Planctomycetaceae bacterium
ATGGACCTCCGTGCGGGAAAGATCAGAACCTTCCCATCATCGGATGCATCCACAATATGACCGAAAAATCAACGAGGACGAGGCACTAGTTTCTCTCCTGACTGGGTCCACGACTCCTTTTCGTTCGCGATCCCGGCCGCACCACCCAGTGCGACCGGGATTGTTTTTTGCCACGCATCACCCGCCGCAGGTATCATCCGCCCATCCCATGACCAGGAGCGATATCCATGACCCAATCCGACACCCCCATCGATGTGCTGATCATGATGGGATCCGACAGCGACTGGCCCGCGATGTCCGCCTGTCACGAACTGCTCGACGAACTGAACATCAGCCATGAAGTCATGGTGGCCTCGGCCCACCGAACGCCGGCCAAGGTCCATCAGGTGGCGGCAAGCGTCGGACCGCGCGGCGTCAAGGTCCTGATCTGCGCCGCGGGCATGGCCGCCCATCTGGCCGGCTCCGTCGCGGCGCTCGTCGACGTGCCCGTCGTCGGCGTGCCGATGCCCGGTGGCATGATGGACGGACTCGACGCCTTGCTCTCGACCGTGCAGATGCCCCCTGGTGTGCCCGTCGCGACGGTCGGCGTCGGCAAGGCCGGCGCAAAGAACGCCGCGGTGCTGACGGCCCAAATCATGTCTCTGAGCGACGCCGACCTTGCCAAGCGCCTGCGCGTCTGGCGCAACGATCAGGCCAAGGGCGTGGAAGCAAAGAATCTGAAATTGCAGGACACGCTGAAATCCAGTTAACGGCCGCCGTCGTGCGGCTCGTCATCCATCCCGAACTCGCGCAGCCAGTCGTCCGTGTCCCCGATGTCGTCCAGCGAGCGATCGGATTGATCAGCCGGCGCTTCGTTCTTGTCTGTGCCCGTGACGTCCGCCTCAGGCGCGGGCTGATCCTGATCCGTATCGGACGGATCGAAACCGAACGCCTCCAGCCAGTCCTCCGTATCGCCCATGTCCGTGGGCTTGGCGTGTGGGCTCGGCCTCTTGCGAAGCGAGTCCATCAGATCCAGTAGGAACTGTTCGCTGCCCAGCACGCGCGATCGGCGGCGACGAGCGGCACTTCGGATGCGCCGATCGTTGCTCACGACCGTCAGCCGACGCGGGACGGTATCTTCAGCGATCAGGCGTTCGATCACCGTGTCGGCGTCCTTGCCCGGACCGGCGTAGATCACCTCCACGGTAGGCGCGTGGCCGGCTGTGCCTTCCGGGCCCGGCATCCCATCAACGACAATCACCATGCGCCCCGTCGCCCACGTGCTGCGCGCCAGCAATTGGGATAGCTCCCCCACGCCGATCATCGCGTAACGCGACGGCAGGATGTGCGTGCAGTGCAGGACGTTGTAGCAGTCGATGAAAAGTGCCACCGTTGTGCGGTATCACGGGCGGTCAGACCCGCGCCCTCCGGATGGATCAGAATCGAATACCCACCGACACCCGCACGTACGGTTCGTCCGAGAGGCTGATCGAATCATGCAGATCGCGCGAATCGAACCCCGTCTGAAACTGCTGATAGAACGCATATCCGCCGGCAAATGTCACATCGAGCGTCGATTCATGCGACCAGCGCACACCGGCCTCCGCCCGACGCTGTTCAAAGAACAGACGCTTGTTGTGCCGTAGCGTGTCCACCGAAAACGCGCGCATCCGATGTTGAATCGAAGCGAACACGTGCACATCGTCGACCAGCTCGTACGTCGCATCGGCATCGAAGCCAAACTGCCATAGACTCGAAGGGATCGCACCGGAAACCGTGACGCGCCACTTGTCGGTGGGCGTCCACACGATCTGGCTGAACGGCACGCCGATGCTGTAGGAAAGCTGGTCGTTGGCCCGTCGGTTGTACACAAAGCCCGGCAGCGGCAGATCCGGAAAGATCGTCCGGTTGCCGTCATAGCTCAACAGCAACTGCATGCTGGAATCGGCGTCGAGCTCGCGCGACGCGATCAGGTTCGCCTTGGCGTACCACGGCTCGGCGTCATCGAACCCATTGTCACCGGCGTAGCCGGCGCCCAGCGTCGCGCCGACTTTCCACCCCTCGTGCTCAAACAACCCGAATCCCACCGCGACCGATTGATCCGACAGTTGGTCGGGCAGCCGTGGGTCGGCGGTGTCCACGTCGATATAGTGCCAGGCATATCCAACGCGCGGGCTGTCGGGGTCCGTCACGTCGAAGCGCGCCCGGCCCGACACGTCGTAGACGCTGATATTGACATCCGCGTCAAACACGCCGTCTGTCGTGCCCTGATCGATCGACATCCACTGCAGATCTGTCTCGCTGGCCTGCTGCTCTTCGAATGGCCGGAGCATCAGCACCGCCCCGGTCTGGGCAATCGCGAAGGCCGGCATCGCCGCCAACATGATTCCAATCAAGCCACAACGCATAGCTGACTCCTTGTTCCGCGGCTGGGCGGAGAGGGTGCGGGATTGTCGCCCACTGATTCGCCGAGTATCATAGTAGGTTTTCCCCCATGGGAAATGACAGGGATGACCCCAACGGATCAGCGCAACCTGGATGACGCGGTCGAAAAAGCCAAGGCTTTGATCGAGGCCCACCACTATATCCGCCAGTTCGCGGGCAAAGTGGTGGTGGTCAAGGTCGGCGGGTCGATCATGGATGACCCGCACGCACTCAACCGGCTCCTGACCGACGTGTGCTTCATGCGCACCGTCTCGATGTGCCCGGTGATCGTCCATGGCGGGGGCAAGGCCATCACCGATGCGATGAAGCAAGCCGGCCTCGAGGCCCAGTTCGTCCAGGGACGGCGCTACACCGACGACCGTACGCTGGCCATCGTCGAACATGTGCTCGTCAATGAAGTCAATCGCCCGATCATCCAGACGATCAGCGAAGGCGGCCACGAAGCCATGGGCCTGCACTCGCTGGGCAGTTGCGTGCTGTTCGGCAAGCGCCTGTTCCTGCCCGGCGAGAATGACCGTCGCATCGACATCGGCTTCGTCGGCGAGGTCGAACGCGTCAACGCCGAACTGCTCCACGCGCTGATCCGCGCCGGCACCATCCCCGTGATCGCGCCCGTCGCGCGCGACAGTGGCGGCGGCAAGCTGAACATCAACGCCGATTCCGCCGCCGGCGAAGTGGCCGCGGCGATGAAGGCAGAGAAACTCGTGCTGGTTAGTGACACCCACGGCATTCGGACCGGCGAGGACGAGGATTCGCTGGCCAGCAGCCTGACCAAGCCGCAGATCGAACAACTGATCGACAAGGGCGTGATCTCCGCGGGCATGCTGCCGAAGGTCGAGGCGTGTTTCACCGCGCTGGCCGAGGGCGTAAACAAGACGCACATCGTCGACGGGCGCATCCCCCACTCCCTGCTGCTGGAAATCTTCTCCCGCCAGGGCATCGGCACGCAGATCGTGCTGAACTGATTCACCAGACACCACCCGCAAAAGGGAAGCGGATGATGAAACATTTTATTTCCATTGCCGAACACGATGCCGACCGGTTGCGGCACGTCCTGCACGTGGGACGGACCCTGCGCGGCGACCGCGACGCCGGCCGTTCAAACGAATCGGCGCTTGCCGGCCAGACACTGGCCATGCTCTTTGAAAAACCCTCGTTGCGCACCCGCGTCAGCTTTGCCCAGGCCATGAACGAACTGGGTGGACACGCATTGTCGCTTCAGCAGGGCGAAGTCGGCCTCGGAGAGCGCGAAACCCCCGCCGACGTCGCCCGCGTCCTCAGCGGCATGGTGCATGGCATCGCCGCGCGCGTCTTCGAGCACGACAAACTCGTGGCCATGACCCACGCCGCCGACGTGCCCGTGATCAACATGCTCAGCGACTTCTCGCACCCCTGCCAGGCCCTGGCCGACGTGATGACCGCACAGGACGAGTTCGGCGAGGACCTGACCGACCGCACATTCGCGTTCGTCGGCGACGGCAATAACGTCGCCCGGTCGCTTGCGTCGCTGTGCGCCAAGCTCGGCGCGCGCTTTGTCCTGTCAGCCCCAAGCGGCTATCGCTTCAGCGATGATTTTACCGATCAACTGCAATGTCTCGGCGCAGAATTTGAGTCCATCGACGATCCGCACACCGCGGTCGAACAGGCCGACGTCATCTACACCGATACCTGGGTCTCCATGGGACAGGAGGAAGAAAAGGCTCAGCGCCTCGCCGAGTTCGCCGGCTACCGCGTTGATGAATCCCTGCTCGCCGCCGCGCCGCCCCATGCCATCGTGCAGCACTGTCTGCCGGCCTATCGCGGTGTGGAGATCACCGACGCCGTGATGGACGGCCCCCAGTCCCGTGTCTTCCAACAGGCACACAATCGACTGCACGCCCAGAAGGGCCTGCTTGCGGTGCTGATGGGCGGAATGTAATCACAGCCCGGTGCGCCAGATCGGGTGCCACACGCTAAACGAAGCGTTACCGATTCGCCGTCGTCACTCCGCGGGTGCCTCGTTCGGAGTGTATAGGAACATGCGCTCGTAGATCCCGTTCGACCCCCACGCCTCACTCTCGGCCCGCACACGAATCGTGATCTGATTGCGCTGACCCGGGCGGATCGCGTCACCCAGATCGATATCCATGTGCTGCGGACGGTACCAGCAGTTCATCCACGGGCGCCGGCCGACGTACTCGCCGTTCACCCAGACCCACGCGCTGCTGATCACCGCCGGGCCGAACAGGTGCACGTTCCGGCCATCCGCCGACGCCGGGATGTCCACATCAAACCGATACCACGCCAACCCGAGATACGGTTGCCCGTCTTCGGTCAGCATCTCGCCCTGCGGCTCCCAGCCGGCCGTGGTCTTGATCGTGCGCCAGTCGCTGTCATCGTAATCCGCATCCTGCCAGCGGTCGTAGCGGCCGTCATCAAACGGATCGGTGCGGAACCGCGCGACCTCCGGCATCACCGTCAGACCCGTGCCCTTCTCCCCTGACACCAGCGCGTGAATGCCGCGCATGCGGTTCGCTTCCCAATTGTGGTCGCACACCGGATACGGCCGAACCCCCATGAATGGCGTGATCTTGTGCATCGCCTTGCGGGCGGTCTCGATCGCATCCAGGTGTTCAGCCGCCCCGGCGAAATTACACCGCCGTTTCGCCCGTTCCGCTTCCACATAATGCCACAGCGACATGTAAATCAGCCGCTCCAGCTCGACCCGTGTGACGAACGGTTCATCCGTCGCATTGGCGATCGCCTCCTCCATCAGCGGACCTAGCTTCGCCATCAGCTCATCGGAATAGACGATCGGCAGCACCGTGTCCTCGTGCCCGTGCACGTTGGCCGAAGAGAACGCGTCCTCCAACAGATCATAGTATTCCTGTAACGCCGGCCCCGACGCCCCGAACCACTTCTCAAAATAATCATCGAGCATCGCGTCCACGTCCGCGTCGGCGTCCCAATACATCCGGCCGCGCACGTAACGTGTGGTGATGCCCGTCGTCGACCAGTCCACCTCGTCCTGATCGGAGAAGCCCCACACCCCCGCTTCCTTCCAATGTGGGAAGTTCTGTTTCAGACGCGATACCATCGGCGAGATCGTATTCTTGCTGATCAGCATGCAGTAGTTGTAGTTGTACCAAAACACCTTGTTCGACAGCTTGCACCAGCGCTTGAGCATCTTGAGCTGCCGATCCATCTGCCAGCACGCATCGTCATAGCCATGGATCGTGCACGCCTCGATGTGCGCGAACATAATCATCAGCCGATCCGGGTCGGCCACGCGGTTCCGCTCCGGCGGTATCACACGGTTGGCATAGCCGTTGGTGGAGATCACGTGATCGGGATACTCCGCGTGCACCGTCTCCGCGATCCGCCGCACAAAGTACATCCACTGTTCACTGATCGAGCGATCGATGTCGAGATTACCCTTGTCATAGCCACTGTTCGGGAAGTCCGTTGCGTGCGCCACGGTTCGCGCATCCCGGCATTGCGGCATGCCGTCGTCGGCTGAGAACGCCGTGATCTTGTGCCCATCCTTCGCCCGCGCCTTGATCGAATCTGAAATCGCGGCGATCAACTCCTCGTGCCCCATGCTCGGCATGTGCCGGTTGCGCATGCCGTCAATTTCCAGCGCGAACCATTCGGGATGCTTTTCAAACATCTCCGCCGGCAGCAGCGCGCGCACCGAGCTGTCACCGGGCATCTGATACCAGGCGGTGCCGCCCCTGTTGATGTCCGCAGTCATCTTGTTGCGCAGCATCCATCGGCGCCGCTCCTCGGCCATCGGCGGATATGAAGCGAGGCTATGCGTCCAGAACATTCGAACCGCGAAGTCCGGCATGTCCGTGACCGACATGGATTCCGCCACGATCGTGTGCTCCTGCGGAACCACCTCGCCGAAATCGCCCGGCATGAACCAGCGCACGCCCAGCCGATGCAGGAAGTCATACACCGCGTATTGGTTGCCCGTATAGCCGTCCGTGTCATTCCCCGCCAGCACAAGATGCCTGCCATCGCAATGGATCACAAATCCGTCTTCGCCCAGCCGATGCGTCCTCCCCCGGGGAATCTCCAGCCCCGCCATGCGATCGGTCAGCTTGCTGCGGCCCACGTGAATCAACCCCACGTTGGCAGCCACCGGCTCCGACGCGCGACCGATCGGCAGGCTCGCGCCGCTGATCTTGTGGATGTAATACTTCAACTCCTCTGCCGCGGTCACCGCGTCATCGCTCGGATCATCCGGCAGCACGATCCGCGCACGGGCCACGCCATCCCGCACGACCACAAATTCGCCGAGGCCCTTCCCCTGCGCGGTCAATTCTGTGCCGGTCGCACATCCCAGGCTCTGGAGAATCAATAATGACGCGATGACATGGCGTAGTGACATGGTCGACTCCTGTTGGTTCATGCTCGACATACGTGCCAAACAAATCCGCGCCCGGTCAAAGGCGCGGGCCAAATAATTTATGCCGTTCAACGACCGGACACAAAACGAACCCGTCCCGGCAACCGCCCGGGCCCGCCGCGGTCACCACCCCGCCACTGTCTGCCGGGCTTCAATCTCCAGCGCCGCTTTGCCATATCCGCTATCAAAAAGTTGCCGGAAATACTCCCGCACGAACGGCCCCACGCCGCCAAGTCGCTCGTATTGCGCCACATGGACCAGCTCATGCCGCAGCAGCCGCCAACTCTTTGCCGCCGGCGTGGCCAGATAAATGCCATACCCCAATGTCTTGCCACGCAACATTTCCGGGGGTAGCCCGTATCTCTTCATCACCGATCGCAGCTCAGCGTCCTCGGGATACGGAATGACATCCGTGACCAGCACGCGCACACGCTCCGGATGTTGGACCCCGACCCGACGCGCATCGGCCAGTTCCCCGGCCGACAGCGGCCCGCCCGCCGCCAGAATCGTCCGCTCGTGAGCTTCGGCATATCGGGTGCCCTCGGCCACGAGCATCGCCCGCTGCGCCGGATCGTCCGGATCCACGCGCGCGCCGCCCATACCGGAACAGCCGCCACACGTCATGGCCACAATTGCCGTCGTGATCGCCCGTGTCCTGAATGCAGGCCATCCCGTCATCACAACACACAGTATGCGCGGATCGACAGTCGACGTCGACACGATTCACCCGTTCGCGCGCACGGCCGCCGGCGCGACGCCGGAGGATCAAGAAAGAAAAAACGCCCGCAACGATTGTCGCGGGCGATAGTAACATTCAATCAATGAGCGGTCCGGTACCGACTCGATCGTCGCTACGACGCGACCGCACCCACTTTCTCGGAAGCGGCAGTCGTGGTCGCCTTTGGCGCCGCGTCATCATCCCACGCGATCATGCCCGGCAGGAACGGCGTGGCCAACGCTTCATTGCCGGGGATCACCCGCAGCGCGAAGCCGTAGTTGCCACTGTTCCCGGCCGTGATCTGACCCACATACCGGTGCCGCCCGTCGCCGAGCGATTCGGCGTGATCCATGTCCACCGCGATCCCTTCGGTGATCGCGCCGTCGGCATCGAGCGCACCGTAATACGCCTGGACCCGCACGTCGCCTGGCTCCATCGCGCCCAGTTGCACCACGCCGGTGATCGGCAGCGAGGCGCGAACGTGAACCGGTCGAGTTGTCTCGGCCTCAATGGATTCGACGTGGACCTGACTCCAGTTCGCCCGCAGATGATGGCGGTACTGTGTCAACGCCACCGCCCCGTCAAGGTTACTGCCCGCCAGATCCAGGCCGCGCCGATGCGCCTCGGTGTAGAACTGCGTGGTGTAGTCCTGAACCATCCGGTTCGTATTGAAAAACGGTGCCAGCGTGCGAATCGTCTGCCGCATCGCGGCGATCCAGCGGCGGGGCAGGCCGGCCGCGTCACGATCATAGAACATCGGCACAATGTGCTTGCCCAGCAGATCGTACACCGCTTCGGATTCGATCTGGTCCTGGTAGTCGTAGTTGTTGTAAGTCTCGCGATTACCGATCGCCCATCCCACATCCTTCTGCCAGCCCTCATCCCACCAGCCATCAAGGATCGAGAAGTTCAACGCGCCGTTCATCGCTGCCTTCATGCCGCTCGTGCCTGAAGCCTCCATGCCGCGGCGAGGCGTGTTCATCCATACATCCACGCCCTGCACGAGATAGCGTGCCACGTTGATGTCGTAATTCTCGACAAACACGATCCGACGCGAGGCGCTGCCCTGGTGCTCACGTGCGAAGTGATAGATCTGCCGAATCAACTCCTTGCCCTGCGTATCCGCAGGGTGGGCCTTGCCCGCGATCACCAACTGCACGGGTCGGTCCGAATGGTTCAGGATCTCAAGCAATCGCTCCGGATCACGGAACAGCAGATTCGCGCGCTTGTAAGTGGCGAATCGCCGCGCGAATCCGATCGTCAGCACGTTCGCATCCAATGCCTCGGCCGCCTCTTCCATCTCAGCCGTCGCGGCGCCGCGCCGCTCATACTGCTGACGCAACTTCCGCCGTACCCACGTCACCAGGCGATAGCGCTGGAGTTCGTGCGTCCGCCACAGCTCTTCATCGGGCACCTCGCCGATCGCTTGCCACGCCGAATGATCGTCCGCGTCGGTGTGCCAACGGCGCGAGGAGTGGCGGTCCATCAGATCGACCAACTCACCACTGACCCACGATCGCGCATGGACGCCGTTGGTCACGTGGCCGATCGGAACTTCCCGAGAAGGCACGCCCGGCCAGACACTGCGCCACATTTGCCGTGAAACCTGGCCATGCAGCTTCGAGACGCCATTCGCCGCGTCGCTCGTTCGCAGCGCGAGCACCGCCATCGAAAAGAACTCATTCTTGTTGTAGATGTTCTCACGCCCCAGCGCCAGAAGCCCCTCCATGTCCAGCTTGAGCTGACCGTGGAAATCCGCAAAGTAGCGCTGAATCATGTCTTTGGGGAATCGGTCGATCCCCGCCGGCACCGGCGTGTGCGTGGTGAACACGTTCGCCGCCGAGGCCGCCCATCGGGCTTCGTCAAACGGCACATCGTGCTTCTTAATCAACCGACGAATCCGCTCCAAAGCCAGAAACGCCGCGTGACCCTCATTCATGTGATAGACCGTCGGCCTCACGCCTACCGCATCCAGCGCGCGCACGCCGCCGATGCCCAGCACGATCTCCTGTTTGATGCGCAGTTCCATATCACCGCCGTACAGCTGCGCGGTGATCAGGCGATCCTCGTCATTGTTCTCCGGCTGATTCGTGTCGAGCAGATACAACTTCACACGCCCCACGTCGACGCGCCAGATGCCGATCTGCAGCGTGCGCTCCGGCAGCTCCACGGAGACCATCACCGGTCGGCTCTCATCATCCGTGACCCGATTCATCGGCAGATTCGCGAAATCCAGGTCCGGATAATATTCCTGCTGCCAGCCGTCGGCATTGAGATACTGTTGGAAATACCCGTTGCGATACATTAGACCCACCCCCACCAGCGGCACGCCAAGCTCCGAGGCGCTCTTGAGGTGATCGCCCGCCAGCACGCCCAACCCGCCGGAGTAGACCTGCAGGCATTCGGTCAGGCCGAACTCCGCGGAAAAATAGGCCACCCGGAGGTCGTCCAGATCGCCGTGCTGGCGCTGGAACCAGGAACTGCGCGATAGGTGATACTCCAATCGCTCATGCGATCGGCGCATCGATGCGAGGTAAGATTCATCCTGGGCCAGCGATTCAAGCTTGTCCTGCTCGCAGGAGCCCAACATCTTCACCGGGTTGTGGCGCGTCTCCTTCCACAGCTTCCGATCCATCCGCACAAACAGATCGACTGCCTCGGGATGCCACGTCCACCACAGATTCCGCGCGATCGCTATCAGCGGCTCAAGCGGTTCAGGCAGCTTGGGGACAACGGTAAATGAATGAATCCGCGCTTCGTCTGGTTTCAGCATGGCCTGCGATCCCCTGTGATCTCCCGCCGCTCGGCCAAGGCCGTCACGACAGCACTAAAATGATACAGCACGCGCCCCAAGGGGTCGCGATCAGGACGATCAGTCTGTGTCTCTTTCGTCCAGATTCAGACGACCCCTTGATCGGAAACCCAGCGTTGCATAAACAGTTTCTGGTCGTATAACGTGCTTGTGTGGCGCAAGATACGACTTGGCGCCCCCAATGCCCAAGCTGGAGAACGATCCATGCGCATCGCCACCGTCGCCACCCCACCGTCCGACCACAATCTGCAACTGGCCCGACAGATCGGCGTCACCGACATCGTGGGCCGATTCCCGGGCCTACAACTCGAAAGCCTGATCGCCCTGCGCGACCGAATCGCCCGTTTCGATCTGCGCCTCTCGGTGATCGAAGGCTACATCCCCCACGAGAAGATCGTGCACGGCCTCGACGGACGCGATCAACAGATCGAGCACTTCAACACACTGCTGCGCAACATGGGTCGGGCCGGCGTGCCCATCTGCTGCTACAACTTCATGCCCGATGACGACTGGTCGCGCACCGGCGTCGATACCCTCGAACGCGGCGGGGCGCTGGTCACCCGATTCGACATCGACGAGCTGCAAGACGAGACCCGCCGGCCCATCAGCGACGATCAGCTTTGGGACCACCTGACTTATCTTCTCCAGCGCATCGTGCCCGTCGCCGAAGAGGCCGGTGTCAAACTCGCCCTGCATCCGGACGATCCCCCGATGTCCCCCCTGCACGGACAGGCACGCATCATGCGCGATCTGGATGCGTTTGAACGCGTCGTCCGCATCGTGCCCAGCCCGGCAAACGGCGTTTGCTTCTGCCAGGGATCGTTCGCGCAGATGGGCCATGACATCCCCGATGCCATCCGTCGGCTCGCGCCACACATCCACTACGTCCACTTCCGTGACGTGCGCGGCCGCGTGCCAAAATTCCAGGAAACATTCCACGATAACGGTGATACCGACATGGTCGCCGCCATGCGCACCTACCATGAGATCGGCTTCACCGGCCCGATGCGCCCCGACCATGTCCCGACGCTCATCGGCGATCCGATCAATCAGAACATGGTCCTGCCCATCAAGCCCGACGCGACTGAGGTGTCACTCGAGACCTACAACGCGCCCGAAGGTCCGGCCACCGCGGGATACACCATGACCGGTCGACTCTTCGCGGTCGGTTACATGCGGGGATTGATCGAGTCGGCAATGCACGACTGACCCCGGACCGGCATCGCGTCCACCGATCATGCCACGTCTGGGTATAGCCGCGGCAGATGCCGATCAGCATCCAACACGTCCCCCACCTCAAGTGCGGGCATATCTACCACGATGGAGCCGCGCTGGCCCGGACCTCACGATGGCGAACAGCGTCGCGCCAACTACAATACGCGTCCAACTTGTTGCGAGGTGCCACGATCATGATCATCGGCGTACCGCATGAAGTGAAGTCCGACGAATACCGCGTGGGGCTGCTGCCCGTCGGGGCCGAACTGCTTGGACACGATGGGCACACCGTGCTCGTGGAGAAAGGCGCGGGTCTGGGCAGCGGGTTCGAGGACGATCTGTACGCCGCGGTCGGGGCGCGCGTCGTCGCGTCTGCCGATGACGTGTATCAGCAGGCGGATCTGATCATCAAGGTCAAGGAACCGCAGGCCCAGGAGGTGGCGTGGCTAAGGGCCGACCAGATCGTCTTCTGCTATTTCCACTTCGCCGCCTCACAGGAGCTGACCCACGCTTGCCTGGCGGCGAAGATCACCGCGGTGGCGTACGAGACGCTCGCCGACGCGCGCCACCGGCTGCCGCTGCTCACCCCCATGAGTGAGGTAGCCGGGAAAATGTCGATCCAGGAAGGGGCGAAGTATCTCGAGAAGCCGATGATGGGACGGGGAATTCTGCTGGGCGGTGTGGCCGGGGTGGAGCCGGCCAACGTGATGATTCTCGGCGGCGGGGTCGTCGGCGCCAACGCAGCGAAGGTCGCCGCCGGACTCGGGGCACGGGTGATCATTCTGGATATCGACCTCGACCGTCTGCGCGAACTGGAAGACACGATGCCGGACAACGTGACGACGATCTACTGCGACCCCCATGAGATCGCCGCGGCCGTGCCCTACGCCGACCTGCTCATCGGCGCGGTGCTGATCCCCGGGGGGCGGGCGCCGCATCTGGTGTCGGCCGAACAGGTGGCCGGGATGCGCAACGGCGCCGTCATCGTGGACGTAGCGATCGATCAAGGCGGGTGCATCGAAACCGCACGCCCGACCACGCACCAGGAACCGACGTACATCGTCGACGGCGTCGTGCATTACTGTGTGACGAACATTCCGGGCGCAGTCGGACGGACCAGCACGCAGGCGCTGTGTCACGCCACGCTACCCTACGCGCGCGAGTTGGCACGCCTGGGCGTCGACGCCTTCGGCGCGGTCAACGCCGGTCACGCCGCCGCGATCAACATGCGCAACGGGCAGATCACCAATGACGCCGTGGCAGAGGCTGTGGGATAAGCCGACAAGCCCGGATCGTCCGTTACACAAGTTCCCGGTTCGCACGTCGCCGCCCCCGCCCCCGCCGGCTGCGAAGCGCACACGCGAATCCCCCGGCCATGATCACCAACGTCGCCGGCTCGGGTATCGCAGTCAGCGATTCGTTCGCGAACGCGTCGAACAGCAGATTCCCAAGATAATCGCCCCCGGCCTGCGAGTAGTGTATGCCGTCGTCGTAATAACCCTGCGCTTCAAAGAACTCGTGCGAACCGGCCGCCTCCTGCAGTCCGATGAAACCATGCCCTCCTTCATCGGCGACCTCATTGATTGCCCCGACCAACAATGGCAATTGATTGCTGCCGGCACTCCAGTTCAGCCCAATGAACAGCAACTCCGCATCGGGTGCGCTCGACAGCAGCCGCTGCCCGAGCAGTTGCATCTTCTGCTTGTAACCCGCCGCGGATTCGCCCTGATCGTTCTGCCCCAGAAAGATCACAAACAGATCCGGATCGATCAGCGGAAGTTGGCTGTCGAACGTCCAGTCGCGCTGTAGATAATTGTTCACCCCCCAGCCGCCGTTGGCCAAGCGGTGTAGCCGCACGCCCCCGCCGTCCCCCACGTTGTTCTGCCCAAGAATCGTGATCTCCCCGTCGCCCTGCGGCTGAATCCGCAGTTGCTCGCCCGCGCTCAGTTCGTAGGGCCAGGTACCAACATCCTCGGTGACGCTGTCCGTCGAGATCGTCTGCTCCGAACCGTCCGGCAATTGCACGCCGAACGAACCGCCGCCGGGCG
>NYZD01000195.1 GCA_002685935.1 Planctomycetaceae bacterium
CTGGCGAATCCCCGCGGTTTCTGTGCGGGCGTGATCATGGCGATCGATACGGTGGATGAGGCGCTGAAGATCGTGGGCGCGCCGCTGTACGTCTATCATGAGATCGTGCACAATCGGCACGTGGTGGAGGGATTCGAGGCGCGCGGCGTGGTGTTTGTTGATGAAATTGATGATGTGCCGGCGAACTCAACGGTGGTGTTCAGCGCGCACGGGGTGAGCCCGGCGGTGCGGCAGCGGGCGATGGACCGGGGTTGCACAATGATCGACGCGACGTGCCCGCTGGTGACAAAGGTGCACATGGAAGCGGTGCGCTACGCGAAGCAGGGGTACAAGATTCTGTTGGTGGGCCACGCGGGGCATGATGAGGTGCTGGGGACGGTGGGCGAGGCGCCGGATGCGATCACGATCGTGGAATCGGTCGACGACGTCGACGAACTGAACTTCACGGGTGAAGACAAGATTGCTTACATCACACAGACGACGCTGAGCATGGACGATGCGAACGTGATCATCGGGGCGATCCGGAAGCGGTATTCGCAAGTGAAAGAGCCGCCGAGCGAGGACGTGTGCTACGCGACGACGAATCGTCAACAGGCGGTGCGCGAATTGGGGCGTGAGGCGGACGTGGTGCTGGTGGTGGGATCGCAGAACAGTTCCAACTCGGTGCGACTGACGGAAATCTCGGAAAACAGCGGCACGCCGGCCCACCTGGTGGATGACGCCAGCGAGATTGATGATTCGTGGTTTGAAGGGGTGGACACGGTATTGCTGACGGCGGGGGCCTCGGCGCCGGAGCATCTGGTGCAGGAGATTGTCGAGCTGCTGGGCGAGCGACACGAAGCGACGGTCGAGCTTCGCGCGGTGACCGAAGAGGACATGCATTTCGAACTGCCGCGGTCGCTGCGCGTGCTGCGTGAGTCGGCCACCGCGTGAACGTGTTGCGTCAGTGGTTGATCAGTCATGCCCGATCGCCTGCATTTCTTTGATCTGGATCGATCACAACTGGAAGCGATGTTGTTGGATCTCGGGCTGCCGCGCTACCGGGCGGAGCAGTTGTTGCGTTGGGTCTATCAGCGGCAGGTTGTCGACGTGGATCAGATGAGTGACTGGTCGCAGAGCGATCGGCAACTTCTGCGAGAACATCTTCAGTTTTGTGATCTGGGGCTGTGCGCGCATCAATCGGCAGGCGACGGGACGCAGAAATTGCTGCTGACCATGGGTGGTGACGGGTCGGATGGCGGGCTGCTGCCGCAGGCTTCGAGCGATGGCGAGCGGACGACGGAGTGCGTGATGATTCCGGCGAGCAATCCGGACGACACCATGCGTCGCACGGCGTGCATCAGCTCGCAGGTGGGATGTCCGGTGGGATGTCGGTTTTGTGCGTCGGGCCTTGGAGGGCTGGAGACGAATCTGACCGCGGGGCAGATCGTCGAGCAGGTCTGGCACCTGCAACAGGTGACGACCGCCTCCGGAGCCCCCGGCACCCCCGGAGGCGGAGAGGCCGGGGGGCGGATATCGAATGTTGTGTTTATGGGGATGGGCGAGCCCCTGGCAAACTTCGAGCAGGTCACGCGAGCGATTCGGACACTGAACGCGGACTGGGGGATGGGGATCTCGGGTCGGAAGATCACGGTGAGCACGGTGGGGTTGCCGACGCCGATCCGACGACTGGCGGAATTGCAGATCCCGATCACGCTGGCGATTTCACTGCATGCCCCGAACGATGTGCTGCGGCGGGAGTTGATTCCATGGGCGGATCGGATCTCGATCGCGGAGCTGATCGATGCGGCGCGGCATTACTTCGCGCAGACGAAGCGCGAGGTGACGCTCGAATACATCCTGCTGCGGGAGGTGAATGATCGGCCGGAGCACGCGCGGGAGCTGGCGGAACTGGCGGGGCGGCTGCGGTGCAACGTGAATCTGATTCGGTACAACGAAGTGAAGGGATTGCCATACAACCGGCCGACGAGTGATGATGTGCAGCGGTTCCAGCACGTGTTGAGAAAGGCTGGAGTGAATGCGCACATTCGGGCGAGCCGGGGGCGTGATATCGCCGCGGCGTGCGGGCAGTTGCGGCATGAGCGGCCGAGGTGAGCGACGGATCGGGCGCGGGGGACGGGCTGAATTATTCAGTGACGGTGGCGGGATCGGCGCCGGACTCGATGGCGGTGATCTTATTGACACGTCGCGCGTGCCGGCCACCTTCGAATTCCGTGTCCAGCCAAACGCTGACGATTTTCTCGATCAGGGGCAGGCCCAGCAGATCGGCGGACATGCACAGGACATTGGCGTTGTTGTGTCGGCGGGACATCTCGGCGGTGAGATCATCGTGGCACAGCGCGGCGCGGACGCCAGGCACTTTGTTCGCGGAGATCGACATGCCGATGCCGGAGCCGCAGACGAGGATGCCGCGATCGGCGCGGCCCTCGGCGACGGCCGTGGAAACGCCGTACGCCATGTCGGGGTAGTCGCAACTGTTGGTGTGACAGGTGGGCGCATCGGCAAGTTCGTGGCCGGATTCGCGCACAAGATCGATGATCCGCTGGTAGACGTCGGCGCCTCGGTGGTCGGTGCTGACGGCGATCTTCACTGCGGGACTCCTTATCGATCGATGCATCGCGGGGCGCGGCCGCGAGCGCCTGGTTACCACGTCAAATCATTGAGACGCTGCTGGGTGAGCGTCCTAATCCGTGTGGCACATTCTACATACATATCAAGACCCGCGCCGATTGGGTCGTCAATATCAGCCCCATCGGCGTCGAGAAGCTTGATCTTGTCGGCGGAAGCGGGGGACATTTGGTGGGCGGCGGCGACATGGGATTGGGTCATGCCGAACACCACGTCGGCCTGCGCGAGCAACTCGGGCGTGAGGGCCTGGGAACGGTGAGCGCCGGGATCAACACCGAGTTGCTCGACGGCGCGGCGAGCATCGTCGCTCATGGGCGATCCGCTCCCGGCGAAGACGCCGGCGCTGATCACGTCGATGCGCGGGTCGTTGAGGTCGGTGCGGGCGAGCGCGGCGGCCATGGGGCTGCGACACGTGTTGCCGCTGCAGACGAACAGCACCGTGCGTCGCAGGAGTTTGTCGAGGTAGCGCTGATCGATGACGCCTTCACGGATGACGGTGACGTCTGAGCCGTCGACTCGGAGGATGGTCGAGGCCCGCGCGTGGCGGGCGGATCCGCCGTCGAGGACCAGATCGACGGCATCGCCGAGTGCGGCCGCGGCGGTGGCGGCGTCGGTGGCGGGCGGTTGTCCGGTCTGGTTGGCGCTAGTCGCGACGATGGGGGCATCGACACAGCCGAGCAGAGCCTGCCCGACGGGCTGGTCGGGGCAGCGCAGCCCGATGGTGTTCTGGTGGTAGAGGCGTTGATGGTCGTCGGGTGCGAACCCGAGCTGATCGAGGCGTTCGACGATGACATCGTCGGAGACGGTGACGATGAAGGTGACGGGGCCGGGGAGCGTCTTTCGAACGAGGCGGCGGAGCGTCGGCTGGTTCTCAAGATCCACGTAGCGGGCGATGTGATCCGGTTCGGGCAGGTGGACCGAGAAAGGTTGATCGTCGGCGCGGTTCTTGACATCACGGAGTCGCTGGATGGCTTGTGGGCTGGCGGCGCTGGCGGCGACGCCGTAGACGGTTTCAGTGGGGAAGACAACGAGGCGACCGGCTTTGAGGAGTTTGGCGGCGCGTTGGGTGGCTTTGCGGAGAGAACGGGCTGAACTGCAGTCGATCGTGGTTGCGGGCATGGGTTGATGATAGAGGCCGGTTAGTCGGAATCAACCATGTGACATGCCGGGCGCTTCGATGATGGTGGTGGTCATGGCCGGGAGGGTGACGACGGGGCCGCGTTGCACGTCGAGCAGCAGGCCGCGGCCGGGGTCGATGTCGATGACACGGCCGCAGAGCTGTCGGCCATCGGTCTGGACGGTGATCTGCTGTTGCAGGAGGACGGAGCGTTGACGCCACGTGTCGGCAAGCAGGGCGTCGTCGTTGGTGTTGAGCCAGTGGTGGATGCGGTGCAGCAGATTATCGAGCAGCAGCAGGCGATCGACGTCGACGCCCACTTCGGCAAGGCTGACGGCGGTGGATCGCAGATCGGCGGGTCTGTCTTCGCGTTGCATGTTGACGTTGATGCCGATGCCGATGAGGGCGGCGTGGTCGGCGATTTCGACGAGGATGCCGGCGGCTTTGCGCCCGTTGAGCAGGACATCATTGGGCCAGCGAATCTGAGCGGTGATGGGACCTGTCAGTTCGATGGCTTCGACAACCGCACAACAGGCGGCAAGGGAGAGCCGGTCGATTTCCATGGTCGCGGATCGGAAGATAAGGGTCGTCAGCAGGGCGGCGCCCGCTGGGGCAAACCACCGCCGACCGAGGCGACCGCGCCCGTCGGTCTGATGGCCGGCGACGACGACGTGCCCGCCGGCGGTGTCCGGGGCGGCGGCGACCAGTTGACGCGCAATCGACTGGGTGCTGGCGGTCTCGCGGTAGACGTGAAGCGACTGTCCGATGCGATTCTGATGGCGGGATTCAATGTAGTCGGCCCAGCAGCCCAGGCCGGTAGTCATCAGGCGGACGCCGTGTTGCGGGTGGGTGTCGAATTGGCAGCCGGATGCAGATAGCGCGGTAATGCCGGCATGGACGTCGGACGGTTTGACGTGCAAGCCCTGGGCGAGGACATGAGGCGTGCGCGGGGCATCGACGCGGAGCAGCATGTCGAGCAGGGCAAGTTGGCAATCGTCGGTCACGTGGTTGCCCCCTACCGTACCCCGGGCTGACGGTCGGCGGCGCGGTGGCGCATTTGCTCGAGCGCCGCTTCACGGGCGGACACGGCGGCCTGGTCGTCTTGAAACTGACCGGACTGGAAGTAATCGGCGGGCGGGACCCACACGGTGCGGAAGCCGACATGGTAGTAGGATTCATCCGCTTCGAAGCCGAAACGTTTTGCGGCGCAGTAGGCGTGGTCGGCGTGGTAGAAGGAACCGCCGCGCAGGACGCCGGCTTTGTGACCCATGTAGGAGATGATGGAGTCAGCTTCGGGATTGTTCATATAGGGTTCCATCCACTCACTGGTCCACTCGTAGACGTTGCCGGCCATGTCCATGCAGCCGTAGGGCGACGCGCCACGGGGTTTGGAGCCGACGGGCATGGACGTCGAGGCGCTGGCGTGTTTGAGATCGGTGACGAACACGCCGCGATCGTGGGTGGGCGGTTCGTCGCCCCATGGAAACAGACGCGCGTCGGTGCCGCGAGCGGCCTTTTCCCATTGTGCTTCGGTGGGCAGGGCTTTGCCCGCCCAGTTGGCGTATTGCTGGGCCTCCGCCCAGAAGACCTTGACCGCGGGATAGATGTCGTATTCGTCGCCCACGTCGGCGGTGGGACCTTTGAGCGGCTGCGTATCGGTGTCGATCAGGAAATGGCGCCAGCGATCGATCGTCACCTCATACTGATCGATGAAGTAGCCTTCGACGTAGACGTTGCGCTTGGGGAACCATTCCTGCGCGGCGAATTCGTGGTAGTCGTCGTATCCGAGCAGATCGGCGAGTCGTTGGGCGTCTTCGACGTCGGCGCCCATGGTGAATTCGCCGGCGGGAACGTAAACCATGATCGCGCCGTCGACGGGGTGGACGAACTGCGTGCCGGCCTCGGGTTCGTTGTCGGTGGAGTATGAGTGGCTTTTGCTGACCGAGAATCCCAGCTCGAGGGAGCAGCCGGCGGCCGAGGCGAGCAGCAGGGCGATGAGTGTGCGGATGGGCAACATGGCGGGTCCGTTTTCGATTGGGCGGTGCCGCTCCCGGACGGTCGCGGCTCGTCGAGAATCGAGCGTTGGATTCACATGCGGGCTATGTCGTACCGTTCCTGACGTCGGCGACTTCGTGGGTCAGGCGGGTCTGAAAGAACATCGTGGACTCACCCATGCAAATGAAGTGGTAGCCGGCATCGCGGAGCTGGGGGCCGTCGCCGATGTTCCAGGCGGCCTTGCCGACGGCGGCGGCGGCGTCTTTGATTCGCTTCATGGCATCGCGGTGTTCATCGTTGGGGTCCCAGCAGCAGCCGAGGGAACCGGCAAGGTCGTAGGGGCCGACGGCCATGGCGTACGTCATTTCGTGGGCGGCGATGGCGTCGAGGTTGGCCAGGCCCAGACGCGTCTCGATTTGAGGCAGCACGATGAAGTCCTTCTCGACTTGGTCGATCCAATTCTGCAGATTGACATTGGAGACCCAGAGGTTACCGGGGCCGCCGGGACGACGGGATCCGCGCGGCGGCATCAATACCGCATCGCGGACGCGATCCAATTGCTCGGGCGTTTCAACCGTGGGCAGCAGGAAACCGACGGGGCCCATGTCAATGGCCTGCCGGATGGTGCTGATTTCCAGATCGGGCGGGCGAACGAGGACCGGGAAGTTGATGTGGCGGCCGGCGGCGCAGCAATCGACGACGAGCTGGCGATCGAACGGGCCGTGCTCCATGTCGATGATCAGATAGTCGAGCCCGGCGTCGCGACAGAGCTCGACGAGGCCGATCCAGCAGTGGAACGTGCACAGCGTGCCGAGGGTGAGTTGGCCGGTGTCGACTTTCTGACGTAATTCGTGTGCGGGTTGCATGGCGACACGCTAGAGGGCGGTCAGCGCGTCGTCAACCAGGACGCGGGATCCTGGCCGAAGTAGTCCTGCAGGACGGTGTAGAGATCGGGGTGTTTGCGTTGAAGTTGGCGGGACTTCTCGAAGAACGCTTCGGTGGCGACGGCGAAGAACTCGGGGGGATTGGTGGCGCCGTATTTGTTCAGCAGCGTCGCGCGGCCGCGTTGGGTGCGGTCGACGAGCTTCTCGTACGCGGTGGTCATGACCTCGCGCCAGGTCTCCATCGCGGCGCGATCGGGCAGGGGCGGCGTGCCGTTGCCCGAGCCGTCAAGGAAGTCGAGCTTGTGGGCGAATTCATGGATGACGACGTTTCTGCCGTCGGCGGCGTTGCGCGCGCCGGCAAGGGTGTCAGCCCACGACAGAACGATGGGGCCGCGGTACCACGCTTCACCAAGCCGGGCGCTGCGTGATTCGGTGACGACACCCGCCGCGCCCACACGCTTGGTGGGGACTTGATAGGTGTTGGGATAGATGAGGATGGATTTGACATGGCGGTAGTAGTTGTGCTTTAGGCCCAGCAACAGGAGACATGCCTGGGCGGCGACGACGGCTTTCTTCTCGATGGTGATGTCGACGCCGGCGCAGCCGACCCAGCCTTTTTCGGCGATGAAGACCTGGACCAGATCGCGCAGGGCGCGTTGCTGCGTGCGGTCAAGTTGGCCGTAGAACGCGACGTCGGCGTGGAGCGCCGATTCCGCGCCATCAGGGAATGGCTGGTCGAGGATGCGTTTGCGACGGCGATTTCGGAGCCAACGGATCATCTTGGCCGGTATCCATGCGAGTTGCGGTCATTGTATTGGATTGAAGTAACGACGAGCCGCGGGACCGAAGCGTGATTCAGCCCTGACTGATGGGTATGGTCAGTAGGGCAGCCGCCAGGAGGCGAGGTCCTGGGCAAAATAGCCGCGCAAGGCATTGTAGACGTCGGTGTGCGTGCGCTGGAGTTCGCGGGGTCTTTCAAAGAACGCCTCGGTGGCGACGGCAAAGAACTCGCGCGGGTTCGTTGCACCGTATTTGTCGAGCAACGTCGCACGGCCGCGCTCGGCGTCGTCGATCAGCTTCTCATAGGCCGTCGTCATCACTTGGCGCCACCAGCGCATCGCGGCTTGATGCGGAAGCAGCGGCGCGCCGTCGCGGCGGCCGTCGTGGAAGTCGAGTTTGTGGGCAAACTCATGGATCACCACGTTGTGCCCGTCGGCGGCGTTGCGGGAACCGGCGAGGGCAGAGGCCCAGGAAAGGACAACCGGGCCTCGAAACCACGCTTCGCCCTGACGCGGCACGTCCGATTGGATGACATTCCTGAGGGGGCGGATGATCTCGATGGGCCCCCGATAGACATCGGGGTATACGAGAATCAACCTGACGTGACGATAGTAATCGTAATCCAGACCCAGCAGCAGCAGACACGCTTGCGCCGCGATGACCACCTGCATATCGAACGTCACGGTCAGCCCGGCACATCCTTCCCAGCGCGTCTTTGAAACGAACAGTTGAGTCAGTTCGCAGAGCATCTGTTGCTTGACGGGACTTAGTTGTCGGTAGTGTGCAACGTCGGCGTTGAGTATCTCACGGCCGTAAGCGGAACGGACACTGTGACGTCGAAGATTCTTGAACCAGCGGATCATCTTCCGGTTGAACCGACGGATCTGCCGCGGCCGGGCATCACGCGGCGTCGGACGCCAGTTTCTCAGCCTTGGCGCGGGCGTCGTCGAGCGTGCCGACATACATGAACGCGCCTTCGGACAGGTCGTCGGCTTCGCCATCGCAGATGCGCTTGAATGAGTCGATCGTTTCGGCGAGCGACGTGTAGATGCCGGGGAAGCCGGTGAATTGCTCGGCGACAAAGAACGGCTGGGATAGGAACCGCTCGATCTTGCGCGCACGGGCGACGGCCAGTTTGTCCTCTTCGGAAAGTTCATCGACACCGAGGATGGCGATGATGTCCTGGAGATCCTTGTAACGCTGGAGGATTTCCTGGACGCGGCGGGACACACTGTAGTGCTCCTCGCCGATCATGCCCGGGTCGAGGATGCGACTGGTGGATTCAAGTGGGTCGACGGCGGGATAGATGCCTTTCTCGGCAATACCGCGCGAGAGCACGACAAACGCGTCGAGATGGCTGAACGCCGTGGCCGGGGCCGGATCGGTCAGATCGTCGGCGGGAACGTAAATCGCCTGCACGGAAGTGATCGCCCCGCGACCGGTCGAGGTGATGCGCTCCTGCAGTTCGCCCATTTCGGTTGAGAGGGTCGGCTGATAGCCCACGGCCGACGGCATGCGGCCAAGGAGGGCGGACACCTCGGAACCCGCCTGGGTGAAGCGGAAGATGTTGTCGACGAACAGGAGGGTTTCTTTGCCGGTGGTGTCGCGGAAGTCTTCGCACATCGTCAGGCCCGACAGAGCCACGCGAAGACGGGCGCCGGGCGGCTCGTTCATCTGGCCGAACACCATGGCGACGCGATCGAGGACGCGACCGGTGTTGCCCTCTGCATCGGTGAACTCAGCTTCCTGCATTTCCAGCCACAGGTCGTTGCCCTCACGGGTGCGCTCGCCGACGCCGGCGAAGACGGAATACCCGCCGTGCTCGCGGGCGATGCGGGCGATCATTTCCTGGATGATGACGGTCTTGCCGACGCCGGCCCCGCCGAACAGGCCGATCTTGCCGCCGCGCACGAACGGACAGAGCAGGTCAATCACCTTGATGCCGGTCTCAAGGATCTCGGTCTTCGGGGAGAGTTCGACAAACTCCGGCGGTTCAGCATGGATAGGCCGCCGCTTGACGTCCGGAAGGGGTGGGCCCTGGTCGATGGTATCGCCCAAGAGGTTGAACACACGACCGAGGACGGCTTCACCGACCGGCACGGAAACCGATTCGCCGGTGTCGATGACATCCATGCCGCGCATCAGGCCGTCGGTCGATCCGAGCGCGACGCAGCGGACCTGTCCGCCGCCGAGATGCTGCTGGACCTCGCCGGTGAGATCGATCTTCTCGCCGCCGAATTCGGCTTCAACCTTCACCGCGTTGTAGATTTCGGGCAGCTGTGCTTCGGGGAACTCGGCGTCGAAGGTCGAGCCGATCACCTGGGAGATTTTGCCGGTTACGGGCATGGGTCTGGTTCCTTGGCCTGTAAGGCACCGCGGGACATCGGGACAGACGGGGGAGGATAGCAGGGCCGCGGGGGCGTGCCAAATCGGGTCGACGAGCGTTGCAGGGCGAGGATTAGGGGTCTGGTCGGGGCAGTTGCGCGGCGCGGGGCAGTGGCCTACAATCCCGCCCATGCCGGAAACAACATTGGCAGCATCCGCAGGCCCGAAGACCGACAGCATCGCGACCGGCGACTGTTTGAAGACGATGGCCAAGTGGCCGGCCGCGTGTGTCGATCTGATCTTCGCCGACCCGCCCTACAACATCGGCTACAAGTACGACCAATACGAAGACAGCCGGGACGACCATGAGTACATCGAGTGGACCGAGCAGTGGATCACGACCTGTGCGCGGCTGCTGAAACCGACGGGATCGATGTACGTGCTGATCGGCGATGAATACGCCGCGGAAACGCGCGTGCATCTCAAACGGCTGGAGCGCGAGCATCAACTGGTGTTCCGCAACTGGATGATCTGGCATTACACGTTCGGGCAGAACTGCAAAGCGAAATTCAATCGGTCGCACGCCCACCTGTTTTACTGCGTGGGGACGGCGGCGTTCGACAAGTGGTCGGTGACCGATCCCCCCTTCGTGTTCAATCGCCAGGCGATCGCGGTGCCTTCGGCTCGGCAGACGACGTATGGAGATCGCCGAGCCAATCCGAAGGGCAAGCTACCGGACGACACGTGGTACCTGCGGCCGCAGGAGGTCGAGAAGGAGGGGATCGAGCGGTACTTCGGGCCCGAGGAGGACACGTGGTATCTGTCGCGGCTGTGCGGCACGTTCAATGAGCGCGTGGGGTGGCATCCGTGCCAACTGCCCGAGTCGCTGCTGGAGCGGATCGTGCGCGTGTCTTCAAACGAGGGGGACGTGGTGTTCGATCCCTTCGTGGGCAGCGGGACGACGCTGGCCGTGGCCGCGCGGATGCATCGGCACTGGCTGGGTTGTGAGTTGAGTAAGGAATACGCCAGAAAAGCGACGGGGCGGATCAAGCAGGCCGCGGAAACGGGCAAAGCCCATCAATCCACGCAGGCCGACAAAGGGATCGTGCGCGGGCAGCCCAAGAAGAAAGCCGAGGCGCACAAGTCGCGCCGGGATCAAGTGGCGCGGGAGTCGCAAAGCGAGACGTTGTTTTGAGGGGGTGCGGGCCAGATCGCGGCTCGCGTCATCATTGTCGCAGGACGTTGGTGGACGAAGATCATGATCAGGCCTGCTCTCATCTTACTTGCCGTCGTGGCTCTGTTGGGATGCCGGAATGCGCCCCAACTGGCCGCGCCGCCGTACGAACGCATGCGCGGGTATCTTGATGCAAAGGAGTTTCATGAAGCGATCCTTCTCTGGCCGGAGGTAGAAGAAGACATGCGAGATGTGAATGAAGGCGCCGCCGGTCTGGAACTGCAATTGTTGATCAGTCGGACCTCGGGCGTCGGGCAGGAAGACTGGCCCGCAATATTCATGGACCCGAACATCCCTCTGGGTTTGAAGGAGGACTTGCTGTCCGAGATTCAAGAAAGCGCTGAGAAGGGGATGTATAGAGGGAACCCATCCGACGGACCAAACCGATGAACCATCACGTTGATGGACGAACGTCATCAGGGCACGAGATCACTGTTCAACGATGTGCGCGTTTCGTTGGGCTCAGCCGTGAAATCCGTGGCGGAGAATCTCAGCGTAGAAGCGCGGCGTGAGCCAGCGGTTGCGGCGGGGTCGGTAGGGGAGGTGCTTGGCAATCCGATCGGCCATGACCGCGGGGTGAGTGCCGGCGTAATTCTTTAACAGCGGGTACCGAGCGATGAATCGCCCAAACTTGCTGTCTTCGCGGCGGCGGCGCTCGTCTTCGTTAAGCGTACCCCACCAGAGCTCGCGGACCATTTCAAACTTGGTTTCGAGTTGGTCGCGCGTCTTCACCCAGCCGTAGTGGAAGATGCGGGCATCGGCCGCCCGGACATGTGTGCCGAGGAAGTTCTTGTCGAGGTAGCCGTCGCCGTTGCCCACTTTGCCCGTGTAGTTCTTCAGCGCGGGGCCGCAGGCGTCGCCGACGATGCGACAGGAATCGTCGAGGCGGACGATGCGCGAGGCCTTGTGGTACATCCACGGGTCGGTGGTTTGATAATCGAGCACGAAGTGGAGGTAGCGGAACAGCAGCGCTTTGGTATCGAGATCGTGCTGCCAGTGGTCGCAGGCGCGGGCGATCCTGGACAGGTCTCCTTCGTGGACGACTTCGTCCGCCTGGATGTAGAGGCCCCAGTCGCAGCCGGTGGCTTGTGCTGCGGCGAGGGCTTTGTTGGCTTCTTCAGCGAGGACCGAACCGTCGATCTGATTGGCCGACCATTGCGTGTCGACGATCTCGATTCTGGGGTCGATCGAGGCGACAAGATCGCGCGTGCTGTCATCCGACCGCCCCACGGCGACGACGAACCGATCGCAAATAGGCAAAACCGACCGGACCGACTCGACAATGGGATAGTCGAGGGTGATCAGGTCTTTACCGAAGCTGAAACCGCAGATGGACATGGGCAAATGCTGCGTCGGAGTATCCCACGCAGCAGAGGATAGCAACTCAACTCAGTGGCCGCGCTGCATCATGACCGGCCGCAACATTGCTTGAACTTCTTGCCGGAGCCGCACGGGCAGGGATCGTTGCGGCCGACCTTGGGTTGGTTGCGCTTGATCGTCTGCGTGACCGCCCTGCCCCCGCCGGCGCGCTGGGCGGCCTCGAGGTCCGCACGTTGGGCCGCGGTCCCCGCATCGGCCGCCGCCGCGGCGGCGCTGACCCCGGTGGTCTCGGCCGTGTCGTGGCTGGCGGTCTGATCGCCGTAGCGGTCACGCATCGTAAAATCCGCGGTCAGGCGCGCTTTGTAGATCAGATCGGTCACCTGATCGCGCACCGAGCGCTGCATCTCCACGAACATACGGGCGCCCTCGGTCTTGTATTGAATCTTGGGATCGCGCTCGGCGAAGGCCTGCAGCCCGATCGAATCCTTGAGCTGATCCATCGCGTAGAGATGATCTTTCCACGTCTGATCGAGGATCTGCAGGAGGACGAATCGCTCGAGCTGCGTCAGCTCGGTGCGGAGCACGCCGCGGGCCTGATCGCGGAGCGCGTCGGCCCGGTCATCGGCCTCGGCGATGCGATCGACATCCAGGGGCCGCACGAAGCGCCCGCTGAACCGCTCGGCGAGCAGGTCGTCGTTGGGATTGTCGCGCAACGTGTGATGGACCCAGTGCTCGAGCTGGCCGTTGCTCCAGTCGCGGGCCGCGGCGAAAAGCTCTTCCTGAATCTGATCGGCGGTCTGCTTCTGAACGGAATCTGCGGTCCAGTCCAGTGCGTAGCGCTGCCGGGCCCAGGTGGCCAGTTGATCGGCCGCCCAGGCGCCGCCCTCCTCGCTCTGGCCCGCGGCGCCGGAAATCATGTCCAATTCAAACTGGACCGGGTATTCGACCTCACGCTGTCTGTACGCCTCGGCGGCACGATCGTAGACCAGCTCGGCGATGCGCTGCTGCGCGCCTTCCGGACTCTCATTGCGGCCCGTCTGAAGCTCGGTCGCTTCGATCTCGATGCCGAACTTCTTTTGGACCCAGTCAGCGAGTTCGCCGCCGGTGTAGCCGGGATCGTAAAACTCGGCCAGTGCATCCAGCGGCCGCCGATCCATGAGTTCGTGAGCAACTTCAGTAAGTTCTTCGAGCACATCCTGCGGCGTGGATTCGCGAATCCGGCGTTGCTTGAGATCAACCGAGAATCGGCTCATCGCCCATTGCGACAGGCCCTTGACATCCCAGTCGTCCGGGTCCATGTCGTTGGACATGTACTCGCCCAGAGTCGTCTCGATTTCCTGCCGGGCCTCGGCCTTGGCGTCGTTGCGGATGCGCGGTTCGACCTCTTCGAGTGAGTCGCCGCGCAATCGCGTCGCGTCCATGTTCGTACCCAGGATGGATTTGACCATCTCGGCGGCACGCTCCGGACCGAACAACGGATCGATAAAACGACCGACCGCGTCCTCGACCGCTTCGGCGATGTAATCAAGCACCATGCCTTCGGTGTCCCGCCCCTCGAGCACGGTCTGGCGGGTGCCGTAGAAGGTGTTGCGCTGGTGCTCCATGACCTCGTCGTATTCGAGCAGGTTCTTGCGGGCCTGATAGTTGCGCTCCTCGACTTTCCGCTGAGCGCGCTCGACGGATTTGGTGACCCAGCGATGCTCGATCGCATCGTCTTCCTGCATGCCGAGCATCGACAGGGCTTTCATCGTGGTCTTGCCCGCGAACATCTTCATCAGGTCGTCTTCCATGGAAATGAAGAAGCGCGAGGAGCCGGGATCGCCCTGGCGGCCGGATCGGCCGCGGAGCTGATTGTCGATGCGCCGGGCTTCGTGGCGCTCGGTGCCGATCACGCGCAGTCCCTGTTCCCGGACGGCGGGGGCCAGCTTGATGTCGGTGCCGCGGCCGGCCATGTTCGTCGCGATCATCACGTTGCCGATCGTGCGGTCGCGCGCATCGACATGTTGTTCGCCCGCTTTGGCGATGATGGTCGCTTCGCGGGCGTGGTTCTTGGCGTTGAGCACCTCGTGATCGATGCCGTATTTCTTCGTGAGCATCGTCGAAAGCATGTCGGACTTGTCGACGCTCGTCGTGCCGACGAGCACCGGCTGACCGGCTTCGCACGTGTCCTTGATCTCCTCGATGATCGCGTCCCACTTGGCCTTTTCAGTCAGAAAGATCAGATCATCCTGATCGTCGCGGGTGACGGGCCGATTGGTGGGAATGGCGACGACGTCGAGGCCGTAGATGTCGTGAAACTCAGCGACCTCGGTGAGCGCAGTGCCGGTCATGCCGGCGAGGCGATCGTAGAGCTTGAAAAAATTCTGAATGGTGATCGTCGCGACGGTCTGCGTTTCCTTCTTGATCTTGACGCCGTGCCGGGCCTCTTTGGCTTCGATGGCCTGATGCAGCCCGTCCGACCACTGGCGGCCGACCATGAGGCGCCCGGTGAACTCGTCGACGATAACGACCTCGCCGTCCTTCACGACGTATTCACGGTCGGCTTCGTAGACGCAGTGGGCGCGCAGGGCCTGATTGATCAGGTGGTCCCACGCCATGTCGTTGCCGACGACGTAGAAGCGCGTGCCGATGATGTTCTGCGCTTCCTCAACGCCCAGCGGCGTCATGTAGGCCTGCTTCTGTTCACGCTTGACCACGTAATATTGAACGTGCTCGATCTGCTCGGCCTCTTTGTCGTCCAGGTAGTCGGGCCCGAGGTCCTGGTACTTGGCGACGATTTTCTCGATCGCGGCCTCATTGGCGCGCCAGAGGCGGGCCTGTTCGGCGACGAAGCCTTCACGCTTAAGCCGCTTGGTCGTGTCCTGATTGGCGCTGCGCTGCTTGGCGGCGAGCTGGTCAGCGACGTTGTTGGCCTGCTGGTATTGCGGGGCGTCGTCGTGGGCCTGGCCGGAGATGATCAGCGGCGTGCGGGCCTCGTCGATGAGAATGTTGTCGATCTCGTCCACGATGCAGAAGTGGCGATGTTTCTGCACCTGGTCCTGGGCGCCCAGGGCCATGTTGTCGCGAAGGTGGTCGAAACCGAATTCGCTGTTCGTGCCGTACACCACGTCGCACTCATAGGCCTTCTGTTTCGCCTCGCGCGGGAGCATGTGCGGCGGATGGATGGCGCCGACCGTCAGTCCGAGCTTGTAATAAGCGGGAAACACCCAGTCGCGGTCGCGCTGGACGAGGTAATCGTTGACGGTGACCACGTGACATCGGCGGTTCGCGACGCAGGCCATGAAACAGGCCAGAGGCGCGACGATGGTCTTGCCTTCGCCAGTCTTCATTTCCGCGATGTTGCCCTCCTGGAGCACCATGCCCCCGATGAGCTGGACATCGAACGGGCGAGCGCGAAACGGCGGCTTGGATTCGGGATACAGCTCGCGCACGGCTTCGTAAAGATGCGGCGAGATGTCGACCTGCAACCAGCCGGGCACAAGTTCTTCGCTGCCGAGGACTTCGGCGGGCGGCGTGTTCTCGATTTCCTTGGCGGTCCGTTCGTACAGCGTCTGCGCGCTGCCGGGCAGCTTCGAGACGTCGAACTGATCTTTGAGTTCCGGGTTGAAGATGTTTCGGATCCCGATGTTGCGATCGGTGGCCTCGCGCATGATCGCGAACGCCTCGTAGAGGACGTCAGCCGGATTGGTACCGTCGGCGACGCGCTGGCGCAGGTCGGCGGTGCGCTGTTTCAATTCTTTGTCGGTGAGCGGGCGTATCTCCGGTTCGAGCGCGTTGATGTGGACCACACGACGGTAGTAGCCCTTGACGACGCGGTCGTTGCGCGAGCCGAACATCTTCGTGAACAGCTTGCCAATTGTGCTGATGATGAACATCGTTATTGACCTTTCATGCGGAGCGCCGGGGCGGCACGAGACGGGAATGTTGAGTCACGATGGGCCAATGCCCACAAACAGGCTGGGACTCAACAACTCGGCGGGGGCAGGTCAATCAATGTCGGCAGAACGGCGATCGACGCGGCCGGCAAATGGGTCGCGGTCGGCACGCATCGATCGACCGACGGCTGAGGGGGAATCAGCCGGGATTCGTAATCGGAGGCCCCGAGGCAGGCTTCGACGCCGCACAGTTCCCGGGCCGCCTGCGTGACGCGCTGCGTCCACGGGGTGTCGCGATCCTGACTGACCGCAACCGACGCGTGCCGGGCCGGGATCGCCGCAGCGAGCGACTTGGTCGCCAGCGGCAACGCCACCGAGAGGCCCACGATGGCCAGCGGCAGGGCGATGCGGCGGATTGGCGAGCAGTCACGTGTCATGTCTGCCTTACTATCGGCCAGTTGTGCGGGGTTCGTCAAACCGGGCGGATGTCAACCTTCTCGATATATTGGGCCTGATGGAACGTTTGTTAGCCAGTGACAAAGGGTTGGATCACATGAATCAACTCGACGGTCACTCGCTGATCGGGCCCAGGAACCAGTCTGCAACAACACGACCGGGCGATTCATTCTGTCGCGTGTATTCGATCACCAACGTGTACGTCGCGTTCAAGATTGGGTCCATTGGGACGCGCCTGTCCGAGCCATAATAACACTGCGATTCGGTTGGCCAATACTCCGGCTCACCCAATAGGGACTCTATCTCCGATTCAGGCATCCCTACTGCGAGATGCCTGGAGACGGCATGAAGACTCCGGTAGTCGCCGTGGGCTCTGTAATGGTCGCCGGCGGACCGCGACGAGCCGCAACCCACCAACAAGAAGCTCAACGCCAAGAGATAGCCGGTTCTCCTGATCATGGCGGTCATCGCCCATCATTGTACGGCCCAACTGCCGGCCTGTCCGGATGCCTCTTGCATCACGCGGCGATGGGGGCATAATGCCGCGCGATGGATGTGGACGAACCGTAACCTGTGTGATCACAACGGTGGAGGATTATTCGATGGCACGGACAAAGCCCGGCGTGTTGGTGTTCAGCGGCGGTGGGTATCACGATTTCGAGCGCGGCGCCGAACTGATCGGACAGGCGCTCGCGGATCGATTCAGGATCACGCACACGACCAAGGTCGGCGACCTGGCGAAGGTCAGCGGCGCCAAGTTCGCCGCCGTGGTGATCTATGCCCAAGGGGGCACGATGACCGATGCGCAGGCGAAGTCGCTGGAGAAGTTCGTCAGCGACGGCGGCGGCCTGGTGGGGATTCACTGTGTGGCCGATTGCTTTACCGCATCGAACCGATTCAAGAAATTGCTGGGGTCGGAGTTCGCGACGCACGGGCCGATCACGGATTTTCAGGTGACGGTCACGGACCCGACGCATCCCGTGGTGGCGCGGACGGAAGACTTCCAGATCACCGATGAACTGTACACGTTGAAGGATCACTCGGACTATCACGTGTTCGCCACGGCGCACTGGCAGGGCGTGGACCGGCCGATGGGGTATGAACGGCGCGTCGGCAAGGGGCGGGTGATCTACTTGGCCAACGGGCACGACCCGGGCGTGCTCGGCAATCGATACTTCCAGCGACTGATTCAGCGAGCGACGCGCGTCGCGTGCGGCGAGACGTTCGACGCGATCGTGCGAGCGGGCATCATCGGGTACGGCGGCGCATTCAACATGGGGTTGCATCATTCGCAGTTGATCAACGACACGCTGGGGATGTGCGTGACGGCGGTCTGCGACGTCGATCCGGCCCGCACGGACCAAGCGAAAGTTGAGCTGGGAGACACCATCACGACGTTCAACAACATGAATCGGTTCCTGCGCGATGGTGAGTTCGACATGGTGATCAGTATTCTGCCGCATCACCTGCATGCCAAAGCGGCGGTCGCCGCGGCCAAAGCGGGCAAGCATCTCATCACTGAAAAGCCCTTCTGCATCACGCTCAAGGAAGCGGATCAGATGATCGCGGCGTCGGCCGAAGCGGGCAAAATGCTGTCGGTGTTTCACAATCGACGGTGGGACGCGGATTTCCACTTGATGTTGC
>NYZD01000196.1 GCA_002685935.1 Planctomycetaceae bacterium
GATGCAGTCAGTGTTGGATCACGTGACGGCCTCGGACGCCGCCAACTGCTTTAGACATTGCGGCTATACGCTACACGTGGAATAGATGCGCGCTAAATGCCCTTTCCATCCCCAGTGCCTCCAGCACTTCCGCCAGGCTGAACCGCGCGCTGAACCTGAACTTCGGCAGATACACATGCACCTCATCCCACGCCAGACCCGATTCCCACCACGCAATGTTCTCCAGCGTCAACTGCCCCTCGAGTGCGCCCACGCCCTCCACCTCATCCGGCAGCAGGATCATCATCGAAAGATCGTTGCCCTTGTACGGGATGCTCAAGACCGCCAGCCCGTCCTTCTTCGCGTATCTGTACCGCCCCTCCCGATACATCATTCGCACCTCTACATCCTTTTCGTCGTTCAGATGAAACAGCGCGTCGTGCGTGTCGTCCTTCTCAAACTCATCGTCCCAGTTGCCCTTGAAGTAGATCGCGTTGGTCAACACCAGACGCGTCATCGCATCAAGCACGCCCGGCTCAATCAGATCCTTGATCTTGTCGTTCGTCTGATCCTCTACCCACGCATTGATCGCCCGGCGGGCCGCGTCCGTCTTCCCCACAAAGTCCACCGTCGCCAATTCCGCCCCGTAGTGTTTCAACGTGAGATTCAGGTAATCCGGATCGAACGCGTACCCCGCCTGACCCCACAGACGATTCGCCGCCGACAGCTCATACCCGCGGCCGCCCCGACCATGCAGGCGATACAACAGCGATTGATACGCCGGGGGCAGGCGATCCTGATCCAGCCCAAGTCGAAGCGCCCCCGCCATCTCGTCCGCCGTCTCGCCTCGCGCGCCCGCATACGCCATCGCCAGCGCCGCGGAGATACTGTACGGCGACAAAAACAGATTCCCTGATTCACCACCGATCTGTCCGTACAAATCCAGCGCGAACTGATTGTTCCCCTTAACCAGCGCGGCCATATCCCCCTCGCTGACGTCCGCCGCCGGCGACGTCGGGCCCGTCGGCCGCGACTTCTCCGAATCCCCGCAACCGACCAACACCACAGCCACCGCGATCGCAATAACAGTGCGCTTCATAGCAAGCCTCCCGGCAATGAGATGCTCAATCCCACAACCCCAGTCGTAATTGTTTGGCAACATGATCGGCCCACGGCTCAAGGCCGTTCACATCATAGACCCGAACCGCCAGACCCACCATCTACGGCCGATGCCATTCCCCACATCCCGCGCACAACGGCAAATCCTCAAACCGCCCCTCGCGATGCGCCGCCCGCACCGCCGCCAGCCGCCCCCACGCCCCTCCCACGTCCATCCCCTCGCCCGGTCCATCTCCACCGCGACACTGCCAATCCTGATCGCACAATGCCGCTCGACCGTCGGCATGAATCGTCAGCCGATTCTGAATCTGCCGACATCCCACCCGGCGCGGCGGCGCCATCTGCAACACCGACTGATCGTCAATCAATCCCAACCCCGTCTGCGGCCCTTCCACCCACGCGTGCTGCGCAAAATGCGTCCACCGATCGAAAAACGCCTCCAACTCCGAAACGTTCTCCGTCGTCTTCACCATCCGAGGCACGATCCACGGCAACCCCGCCCCCGACTCCGCACGACGCCGCAGCAAGAACTGAACGTTGTCCGTCACTCGCGCCAGCGCATCGCATCCCATCAGCCGCTCATACGTCCCCGCCGTATCGGCATTGATCCGCACCGACACCATGTCCACCGGCGCCGCGCTCAGCTGCTCCAGCACGTCCCGCTCCACCAGCAAATCCGTCTCCAGATGAATCCCCCATACCCCCGCTTCGCGCGCCGCGGCCACCATCTCCGCCCACCGCTCATGCAACAGCGCATCGCCCAATCCCCCCAGCGTCACCACCGCGTCCGGCTCCGCCGCGATCTGCTCGAACAGCTCCCGCGCCCGATCCAGTGACAACGGCTCCCGCCGCAAATCCACATGATGTTGAGGCACGATCGGCCCGTCCGCGCCGCGCACCGTGTTCAATTCCACCGCCACCTGCTGAGGCGTCGCAGCCTCCCGGCCCGCATGAATCTCCAGTAACCGCTTCGCCGCCGCGCTCGCCTCCATCGTCACCAGTTCATCGTCACCACACGACCCCGCCAACACATCAATCGCCCCCGACCACCGCGGCGCGTCGTACGTCCCTCGCAACAGCGCATTCCGCAACGCCGGATCGATCGTCACGCACAGATCCTTCGCGATCGGATCGCCCTGCGGCGCACGCACGCTGTAATCCAGCATCGCCCCGATGGTCCCATCCGATTGATCCAGCTCTGCCAACAGCGTCCGCTCCACCAGCACCCCCGCGAAGCCCGGCGGCGCCTGCGTGAACACCAGCCGCAACGCCCCCGGCTGCTCACGATGCCGTTCGATCACCGCGTCGCACAAAGCCGAGTCCACCAGCGGCCAGTCCGGCCCCACCAGCAACGCCGCCGTCGCATCAATCGCCTCCATCGCCACCCGCGCCGACAACAGTTCATCGAAAACCGTCATCCCCCCCAGCCCGCCGCGCCAGCACGTCGTCGCCCACTTCCGCGCCGCGATCCGCATCGCATGCCAACCGTCATACACCTCGCCGTCCACCGCGTGCATCACGATCCGCTTCTGCAAACCCGGATCGTCCGGTACGACCGGCTCCGCCCCCGCACGATGCACGACCACAATCCGATCCAATGATCCGCACCGCGCCAGACGACGCAACGTCACCCCCAGCACCGTCGAACCACCCAGCGGCGCATCGTGACGCGCCGGTAAACCCAGAGGCCCCCGCTCCGCATTCACCAGCACCACCGCCGCCGCGTCCGTGTTCGCCGAGATCAAGCCGTCACCTCCTGCGCTGCTTCCACCTCATGCTGCGCCCGACCCGCCGTCGCCAATTGATCCTCAATCCGCTGCGCCGCCGCGCCGAAAATCCGCATCGCCTCGTCGCTCGCGTCCAGCAGCCAGCGCAGATTGTCCACGTCGCGCTCCAACTGCCGCTTCTGTCGCTCGTAATCGTCCATGTCATCGGTCACCGCGATCGCGCGGTCGGCCCGCTGCCGCTTGAACGCCCCCGTCTGGTTCAGTTCATTGACCAGCCCGAACACGTCACCCACCTCCGCCACGTGCCGCTGATGTCGATTCAACGCCTCGAAGTGCACGTTCATCTTCGCGTGATTCCGCTGATCGCGCATCATCTTCTTCAACAGCGGTATCGTCTTCTCGGTCACCTGTCGCAGCCGCACCAGCTCCTCCCGCCGCCGCGAAAGATGTTCGTGCCCCGCCGCCAGCCGATCCCCGTCCAGCGCGCTCGCCGCTTCCGGCAGCGTCGGCAGCGGATGCGTCGCATGTGCCGCCAGCGCCTCGCCCAGCGACATCATCGTCGTGTGCGCCTTGGGCAGTCCGCCCTCCGTCGCATCAATGACCGTCTGACCCGCGTCGGCAAAGTCCCGCTCAAACTGCCTCAGATACGTGATCATCTGCTCATCGGAAAAGATCGGCTTACCCGACTGATCCTCCAGCCGATGCAGATGCGCCTTGTGCCGCGCGATCCGCCGCCACTCCATCATCTCCAGCGTATTGAACGCGTTCAGCTCCGGCGCCCACACATCATGGATCGCCGTACCCGGACAGTAATAAAGCCCGTCGCTGAACCCCAGATCCTGACCGATCAGCACGATCGGATCGCAACCCAAATACTGCGCCAGGTACACCGACAGATGCGCCACCGTCGATCCCGATCGCAGCGCATCCATCTCCCGCCGCATCTCACCCAGCAGCGTGTCCAGAAAGTTGCTCGCGAACGTCCGCACCGGCCCCGGATACTGATCCAATATCGTCTTGTTCGCCTTCGGGTCCGCGATCAATGTCACGTCATCCAGGCGCGGCAGACCCTCATAGAACTGCCGCGAGATCTCGTGATAGTCCAACGCCGTCACAAAGTGTGGCCGTACCCCACGATCCAGCAGCGGCTTCAGCGTCGTTTGCACCGCAATGATCACCACCCGATCGCGCACGCCCGGCTCGGTCAACCGGTGCACGTTCCGCGCCAGCGAGGGCCCCGCCGACACCAGCACCGCCGGATACCCCGCCGCCGCATCGCGCAGTTCATCGATCGTCGAACCCGCCGCGTACCGCCCCAGATTGTTCGCCAGGTTCTCACACGTCCGAGGTGAGTTCACCATCGCCGTCGCCAGGTTCGTCCGACAGTACGCCACGAACTGCGACAGATGATCCGTGAACCGCTTCAGCCCCTCCGCATGCAACTGCCGCGTCGGCGGATGCATCACAAACTGCACCCCCTGTCCGATCAGTGGGCTGTGCCGCTCCAACCGTTGCGTGACTTCAGCCGCTCCCACCTCACCCACCATCCACACGCAGCGCGCCCCCCCCAGCCAGCCGCTGTGATCCACCCGCTCCAAGACCGACCGCAGCAATCGCTCGCTCGGCTCCACGATCACCAACATCCCCTGATCCCCCAGCCGGTCCGCCAACTGCGCCACGTGATACCCCAACCCAAACCCCAGCACCACGATCACCGCATGCTCGTTCAGGTCCGCCGTGTCCGCCAGCCGCTTCGCCTCATCGATCGGCGCGAAGCGACTCGCCAGCGTGATCCGCCGCGCAGTTCCCCCTTCATCAACCACTTCCAGCGTCGCCGACACCGCCGGCGGCTGCTTCGAATCGACGAACGTCACCCCGTCATCACGCTCGACGTCGTCCAGCTCACGCGCCAACGTCGCATCCACCCGCCGCAGCGCTTCAAGGTTCTTTTGAAGAATGTCGCTCATACAAGGGCTGATCTTCTTTCCCTGACGCAAGTCATGCCCGCCACGTCCCGGTTACAATCAGTCGGTGGCGCGGACCGATCGCGCCGATGTGTGGGTTATCGGAACACCTGCCGCCGGAGCTTGAACAATGGACCCCGCCAACTGGCCCGACCCACCGTTCATCCCGCACCTGCTCCTGGAGAACCCCTGGCCCCTTGCCATCATCCTCATTGCCCTCGGCATCGCCCTGGGCCTGTCCGCCCTCCGCAACGAGCGACCCCGCCTGCTGATCGCCGGCGGCGCGATCGCCCTGTTCGGCATCGTCATCCTCGTCACCGCCACCCTCATCGATACTCCCCGCGAGATCATGCATCGCCGCACCAAACAGCTCGTCGCCGCCGCCCTGCCCAACGCCGCCATCCCCGAGATCAAAGCCCTGCTCACCGACGACATGCGCCTGACCTCCACCGATGGCACCGTCAACCTCACCCGCGACCAGGTCCTCACCAACATCCAGGACGCCACACAGGACTACAATGTCGTCAGCCACAATGTGACGAAGATCAAGACCGAATCCACCGCCCCCGATCGCGGCCGATCCTACGCCTCGATCTTCGTGCAGGTGGAGTTCACGTCCGGCACCTTCCCCGCGCGGGTCGGCATCGTCATGGAATGGGAAAAACAGCCCGACGGCGTCTGGCGCGTCGATCAGATACCATGGGTCAAGGTCGAACGCAACGAACTGACGAATTCGATGCTCCCGTAATACATCCGGTCACCGCCGCAGGAGCCCAACCATGAAACGCATCAGATTCAATCAGCAAGTCAGCCGAATCGGATTGTTGACCATCGCCGTCATGCTCCTGCCCCTCGGCTCCCGCGCTCAGGACGCGGCCGAAGCACCCGAAGCGCCCCCCATCGATCTCCGCCCCGTCTGGGAGACCGGCCGGATCAGCCGGTACCAACTCAGCACCATTGTCAACTACACCATGCATACCGCCAGCAGCCCCGAGCCGCGCCCCAGCGCCATCCAGGTCACCACCGAAAGCACGTGGACTGTCCTCGAAGCCAACCCCGACGGCGGCGGCTCATGCGAGCTCATGATCAATAAGGCCGAACTCAAACTCACGGGGGCCGACGGCGCCGTCACCACCGCCAATGACGTCGAAGGCGAAGAAGGCGCCGAGCCCTACCATCAGTTCGCCGCCGGACTCGTCGGCACACCCATCACCGTCGAGATCTCACCCGAGGGTCGCGTCCAGAGCGTCGCCGGCTGGGAACCCATCCGCGACAACTCCGGACCCCTTGGCGCGCAACTGATCGATCTCGACTTCAGGGAGATCGCCTACAAGCTTGCACCCCTCGCCGGCGGAACCGTCGAAGTCGCACCCGGCGCCCAATGGAATGAACAGTTCGAATTCGACGACATCCTCGGTCGCATCGATCAGGACTCACAGTACGAGTTCATCGGCGTCGAAGAAATGGCCGGTATCCCCATCGCCATGATCAATCGCAAATCGTCGCTCAGCATCATCCCCGACGAACAAGAGGACGTCCCCGAAGGCATGGACATGTCCATGGACGTGCTCGAGGCCACTCAAACGTCGCAGATCATGGTCGACATGTCCCGGCATGAAGTCGTCGGCATGAACATCGATAAAGTGATCGAATCGCGCGTCACCATGCAGTTCGGCGAACGCCAGTACATCAGCACCACCCGGCGCGAGGCAAACATTCAGTGCATCCGCATCGCCGAATCCGGGCAGTAACCCCGCCCGTCAACCCGCCGCCACCACCGGGTTCGTGATCGCGCCGATCCCCTCTGCCTCCACCGTCACTTCATCGCCCGGCTTAAGGAATACCGGCGGATCCATCCCCGCCCCCACGCCCGACGGCGTCCCCGTCATCAACACCGTCTTCGGCAGCAGCGTCAGATCACGCGTCAGGTCCGCCAGCAAACGCCGGATCGGAAAAATCATGTCCGACGTGTGACCGTCCTGCATCACCTTCCCGTTCAGCGTCGTCTTCAACCGAACGTCCTGAGGATCGGTCAGTTCGTCCGGCGTCACCATGACCGGGCCCAACGGGCAAAACGTGTCAAAGCTCTTGCCCCGAATCCATTGACCCCCCGAGCCGCTCTTCTGCCACCAGCGTGCCGACACGTCGTTTGCCGTCGTGTATCCCATCACGTAATCCAGCGCGTCTTCTTCTTTTACGTTCCGCGCCGCCTTGCCGATCACCACCGCCAGCTCCACTTCCCAATCCACCTCCGGCTCATGCGAGCACGCCGGAATCACAATCGGATCGCCCGGATTGTTCAGCGCGCTGAGATACTTCATGAACACCACCGGCCGCTCGGGAATCGGCGCGCCCGTCTCCTCGCAGTGCAGCCGATAGTTCGCCCCGATGCACACGATCGCCCGCGGCTCGATCGGCGCCAGCAGCTTCTTGACCTCCGCCTGCACGCCGACCGGCTCCATCCTGCCGTCCAGCATGTTCGTTTTGCCGTTCTCGTAGCCGTCGCCGTAGCGAATGTTGCCGTCAGTATCCAGGAATCGGATCAGTCGCATAGCTCAAATCCTCACCGTTTTTCGAGTCGAGCATGATAAGCCCTCCCCGTTTCACTTCCAAGCGCCCCCGACCGAAGTTACACTCACCCCGCCATGACACGTCAGAAGCCCGATTTCGACACCTTCCAGAAACTCGCCCGGACCGGCAATCTCGTGCCGATCTACCGCGAGCTGATGTCCGACCACCTCACCCCCGTACTCGCCTACCGGCGACTCGTCCAGCCCGACGACCGACACGCCCCCAGCTTCCTGCTCGAATCCGTCATCGGCGGCGACCGCGTCGGTCGTTACAGCTTCATCGGCGCTCAGCCCATCGCCCGCATCGTCGCCTACCACCACACCGTCTCGATCCAGCACGGACCGGTCTCCCGCAAGTTCGACACCGATGACCCCCTCGCCGAAGTCGCCAAACTCACCCAGCAGTGCAACTGGAATCTCGTCCGCGTCCCCGAGCTGCCCGACTTCACCGGCGGCTGGGTCGGCTACGCAGGCTACGACACCGTCCGCTACGTCGAATCCGAAAAACTCCCCGACGCCCCCAGCGACGATCGCAACCTGCCCGATCTCGATTTCGCCCTCTATCGCCAGATCGTCGCCTTCGATCACGTGCGCAAAACCGTCCTCGCTATCGATCACGTCTGCATCGACGACCATCCTTCCGTCGAAGCCGCCTACGAGTACGGCTGCCGCGAACTCGACGATCTCGTCAACCGCTTTGAGACCGCCCCCGTCCAACTCGCTGCCGGCGACGCTGCGTTCGACGTACCCCCCGCCCCGCCCAGCGCGTCCAACATGACCCGCCCGCAGTTCGAACACATCGTCGAACAGGCCAAACAATACATCACCGCCGGCGACATTTTTCAGGTCGTCCTCGCCCAGCGTTTCGAGCGCATTACCTCCGTCGATCCGTTCGACATCTACCGCGCCCTGCGCGTCGTCAACCCCTCGCCCTACATGTTCTACCTCCAGGCTGAAGGCTGCATGCTCGTCGGGTCCAGCCCCGAGATCCTCTGCCGCGTCGACGATCGCGTCATCACCAACCGCCCCCTCGCCGGCACTCGGCGCCGCGGCAAGACCGACACCGAAGACAAAACCCTCGAAGCCGAACTCCTCGCCGATCCCAAGGAACGCGCCGAACACATCATGCTCGTCGACCTCGGTCGAAACGACGTCGGTAAAGTCGCGCAGCCCGGCTCCATCGACCTGCCCGCCATCATGGTCATCGAGCGCTACAGCCACGTCATGCACATCTCTTCCACCGTCACCGGCAAACTTCGCGATGATTGCGATTGCTGGGACGCCCTCCGCGCCACCATGCCCGTCGGCACCGTCAGCGGCGCGCCCAAAGTCCGCGCCATGCAGATTATCGATGAACTTGAACCTACCCGCCGCGGACCCTACGCCGGCGCCGTCGGCTACGTCGACTTCGCCGACAATATGGACATGGCCATCGCCCTGCGCACCATGGTCGTCATCCCCACCGAAGATCCCACCCACTGGAAAGTCCACCTCCAGGCCGGCGCCGGCATCGTCGCCGATTCGGTTCCCGCCAACGAATACGACGAGACCGTCAACAAAGCCGCCGCCCTCGCCAAAGCCATCGACATGGCCGAAGCCGCATTCAACGCCGAGTCTTGAGCACCGCACGTCAACGCGATGCCTCTGCCGTGATGTGGCCCTATTCCCCGAACACCTTCCCGAACGCCTCGATCACCCGATCGATATCCGCGCTGCTCACGGTCATGTTCGTCACCACTCGGATCACATCGCCCCGCGTGCTCAGGATGTCCACGCCGTGGCCCCGTAGCGCTTCGACATACCTCACGCCCGTCCCCATCGGCACCCGCATGTAAACAATGTTGTACTGAATCGTTTCCAGATCGATCTCGATACCCGGCAGCGTCGCCGCCGCCTCCGCCAATCGTCTGGCGTTCTGATGATCCTCCGCCAGCCGCTCGCGATGGTTTTCCAGCGCATACAGCGCTCCCCCCGCGATGATCCCCGCCTGTCGCATCCCCCCGCCGAACTGCTTGCGAAACCGGCGCGACCGCGCCACAAACTCACGCGTCCCCGCCAGCGCCGACCCCACCGGCGCCCCCAGCCCCTTCGAAAAACAGACACTCACCGTATCAAAGTACGCCGCATATTCCGCTTCGCTGATCCCCGTCGCCGCCACCGCATTCCACAACCGCGCCCCGTCCAGATGCATCGCCAGCCCATGCTCCCGCGCCACGCGCGCCACGTCCGCGATCGCCTCGATCGGCCAAATCCCCGCCCCGATCCGGTTCGGCGGGTTCTCCACGCACACCAGCTTCGTCACTGGATGATGCACGTTCTCCGTCCGCACCGCCCCCGCCACCTGCTCGCCCGTGAACACACCCCGCTCCCCCTCCAACAGGCGACACATCACGCCCGCCAGCGCCGCCGGCGCACCGGTTTCCATGATCGCCGAGTGCGCCCCCGATTCCATGATGATCTCATCACCATGCTCCGTGTGCGCGCGAATCGCCACCTGATTCGTCATCGTTCCGCTCGGCATGTAGATCGCCGCTTCCTTGCCCAGCACCTCCGCCGTCCGCGCCTCCATCGCGATCACCGTCGGGTCGTCGCACAACACATCATCGCCCACCGCCGCCTCAGCCATCGCCCGCCGCATCTCCGGCGTCGGCTGCGTGATCGTGTCGCTCCGCAAATCGATCATGACATCCTCCAAAACCCCATCTTAATCCCAACCCCGACCCGCCACACGCCCCCGCTATCCCAACGCAAATTCACGCGCTATCATGCACCCGGTCGATTGAGAATCACACATGCCCGCCAAACACAAAACCAGATGGATCATCGCCCTCGCCGCCGGAGCCGTCGCCGCCGCCGCGTGGTTCACGATCGACCGGTTCATCAGCCCCGCCCACGATCGGCCCCACCGCGTCATCCTTGTCACCCTCGACACCCTCCGCGCCGACCACCTGTCCATGTACGATCACTACTGGGATACATCCCCCTTCCTCGCCCAGCTCGCCGACGAAGGCGCCCTGTTCAAGAACACCATCGTCTCCATGCCCACCACCGCTCCCTCCCACGCCTCCATCGTCACCGGCCTCTATCCCATCCAGAACGGCGTGCTCAAGAACGGCCACCAGCTCGCCGACGACTACACCACCCTCGCCGAACTCTACAAGCAGCTCGACTACCGCACCGCCGCCTTCATCAGCGCCCGTCCCCAATTCCTCGGCGCTAACTTTCAACAAGGCTTCGACGTGTTCGACGTGCCCGACGCCGCCAACCTGCAGGATGGCAAACAACACGAAGATGCGTATCGATCCGCGCAACAGACGATCGACAAAGCCGTGCATTGGATCCGGAACGCGAGCCCTGATGATCCGTTCTTCCTGTGGATCCACCTCTTCGATCCACACTGGCCGTTGATGCCGCCCGAAGCACAATTGAAGATCAGCGCCAACGCATTGATGGGTCCGCAGGCCCTGTCCTTCATGATCAACACCCGTCATCTTGATATGAGCGTGTACGGCAGCCCCGAAACCATGATGGGCACCATCGCCATGTACGACGCCGAGATCCGCTACGTCGATGATCAGCTTCGCCGTCTCCACAAATCCGTTCATGACCTGCGCAACCCCGACGACACGGTCTGGGCCATCACCACCGACCACGGCGAAGGCCTCGGCGCGCACCACTGGTACGAGCACGGCAAATACCTCTACGGCGAACTCACCCGTGCCGCCACCGTCCTCTGGTCGCCCAACGCGCCCTACCGGGGCAAAGTCATCGAGCGCGTCGTCGAGAATGTCGATCTCTTTCCAACCCTCATTCAACTCATCGCCAATCCCGACGCCGCGCTGCCCCGGAACGAAGGTCAGTCCCTCTGGCCTCTCATCACCGACCAGACCGACCGCACCTACGACAAGACCTTCGCCTTCGCCCAGCGACGCATATTTGAAGTGCCCCCCGAACCCCCCTACGACCCCGCCACCGTCAACTACGAGGCCGGCAGCACCTACAGCATTCAGACCAATCAACACAAACTTATCCACAAGACCGAAGGCGACGACGAACTGTACGATCTCATCAACGATCCCTACGAACTACACAACATCCTCGCCGACGCGCCCGATATCGCACGTCAACTCCGCGACGCCCTCGACGTCAAGCTCGAGCGCCTCGAACGTGAAGCCGCCACCGACCTAAAGGAAATCGACGCCGAATCCATCAAGGAACTTGAAGGCCTCGGCTACGCACGCTGACCCCCCGCTCCCGTCTCTCACTCCGGCTTCCGCATCGCCGCCAGGTAATGCACCGAATATCGGCTCAGCCGGCCCCGCTCCAGCCGACGCTCCACCCGCGACGCCGGCCCCAGCAACCACTTCGGCACGAAGTCCGGCAGAAACGTGAAGTGCGTCACCGTCGCCAACTCCAATCCCGCCACCTCCCGCCAGAACCGTGGCTCAAGCCAGCGCTCCGTGCCCATGTCAATCCGCTTCAACAGCGGAAACACATAACCCATGTAAAACCGGAACAGTGGATTGTCCGGGTTCGTCTCGTGCACGAAAAACAATCCGCCCGGCTTCAGCACCCGCATCACCTCCGCGCACGCACGCTCCTGCATCCCCGGCTCCTCCAGATGATGCAACACCCCCACCGTGTAAACAAAATCCAACACCCCGTCCGCGAACGGCAACCGCAACGCGTCACCGTTCACCACGTCCACCTCATCCGTCCGCGCATGCCGCAGCAACCCCAGCGCCGGATCAAGACCGATCACTCGGTACCCCCGCGCCGCCATCGCCCCGCACTGCTGACCCAACCCGCACCCCAAATCCAGCCCCACCTGCGCCGCCGGCTCCCGATCCCCCAGATGGTCCGTCATCAACGTGATCTTCCGATCCAGCAGGTAATCCCACACGTGAGATGAAAACTGCTGCGCGTATTCATCGGCGATCTCATCAAAGTGCCGATCCGGATCCGCCTCCTTCGCCCGCCGCGCTTCGGCCCACATCAATCCGCAACCCAACACGCCCATCAACACCCCCACGCCCACGCTCGCCAGCCGCGTCAAACTCACCACCGCCGCCGCCAACGCCAGCCCCACCCCCATCTCCTCCAGCCCCATGATCGCCACGCTCCCCGTCGTCACCACCCCCGCCGGCATCAGCGCCAGGTTCCCAACCAACGTCGACGACGCAAACGTCCCCACCCCATCCATCCACGCCGCCGACTCCCCAACACTCATCAGACCCAACGTCCCCACCCCATCCATCCACGCCGCCGACTCCCCAACACTCATCATCAGACCCAGCGAAATCAAAAACCCCGGCAGCGCCCACGCCCCCAGTGACATCACCAGCGTGATCGCGATCGTCGCCGGCCCAAACAACCCCCGCATCACCACCGGTCCCACCCCCACTCGCCGCGCCGTCATCGCGATCAACACTCCGATCGGCACAACCGACACCGCGATCAAAACCATCACGCCCCACATCGACCCCGTCACCATCACCGCACCGATCAGCCCCAGCGCCGCAACGTCAAACAGCCGCTCGTAAAACCACGTCAACGCCGTCACCCGTAGCGGCACCCCGAACCGCCGCTTCATCAACACACACCGAATCAATTCACCCACATGCCCCGGCGTCGCCAGTCCAAGCAACGACGCGAAATAGATCGCCAGATTTGCCCGCACCGGCACCCGCACATCCGCCCGCCGCAACAGATAATGCCAGCGAATGAACCGCACCCCCAGCGACACCACCGTCAGCCCCGCCATCGGCGCTAGAAACCACCACCGCGCCGCGCCCAGCGATTCCAGGTACTCGCCCGTCCCCGCGAAAAACCCCCACAGCCCCGCCATGATCGCGCCGACCAGCAGCAACAACACCGTCAGTTGCATCAATCGCGATCGCATCATCGTGACCGGCGCTCCGTTTCCGTTCCCGGCTCCGTCATGTCCGCTCCTCCCGCCGCCGGCCCCGGCGCCTTCCAGCGCAATGCAAACCAGAATGGCCGCGCAATGCTGATCGCCGGCCGCATCGCCTGATGCCCCAACCACACCTCACGATCACGCACGTAAACCGACCATGATCCATACGCGCCTTCCGCCTCACGCGACATCCCCTCCGGCGGCGCCGCGTCCAACGCCTGCACCACATAATTCACCGCATCACCATCAAACCGATTCGCATAATAACGCCATGGAACCGAAGACCCACCAAACGATCCCCGCGCCGCCGCATCCCACGTCACCGGAAACAGCACGTGCAGCGCATCCCCGGCCGCATACGCCGACCCGCGCCCCGCCCCACCCTCCGCCGCGCGAATCTCGATCGCCCGCCCCAACGCATGCCCCGACCGATCGATCCCCAGCTCACGCGGCACGCAGATCCATATCGCCATCAATGCCCCCGCCGCGCCGCCCACCAGCCACAACGGCCGCGCCCACCCCCCAGCCAGCGGCCGCAGCGTCCAGAACACCACCAGCGGCAACACCATCACCGGCACGAAATAATGCACCGCCGTCTCCCGCTGCACATAGAACAACAGAAAATAAGCCGCACAAATCAGCGTCACCATCTGCCCACGCCGCGTCTGCCACCCCCAGACCAGAAGCCCCGCCGCCGGCGCCAACCCGCACGGTAACACCACACGCAACACCCGCTGCCACTGCCAAGGGTTCAACCCCATCAACCGACCGATCAGATCCCCCCCGCCATATTCCCCGCCCGGCCCCGGCAATCCCATCTTCACCAACAACATCGGCATCCCCGCCCCCAGCCCCACGCTCACCACCAACGCCCCCGCCAACGTCGCGTTCCGCCACGATCGCCATCGCCCCACCCACAAACCAAACACCAACATCATCGCCACCAGCGCCGCCCCGTTCGGCAGCGACACATATGTCATCATCACAAACAACACGATCCACCCTCGCCGATCCGTCAGCCACGCCCACAACACCCCCAGAAAGCACGCCATCAACAGCGTGTCCTGCGTCGCCGGCAAGGCAATATCCGCATGCCACGGGTTGTACGTCGCGCTGTACGCCATCACCACCACGTAACACGTCAACTGCAGCCACATCACCCCATGCTCGATCCACGACATCACCCGCTCACGCATCACCCCGATCACCGCCGACAGCCCCGCGCCCATCAGCATCAAATACAAAATCCACGGCAGCCGCGCCGACGATTCGATTGGCCCAAACAACCGCGCAAACCACGAACTCGGATAGGTGAACAGCCACGTATTCCACGACGGAAACCCACCAATGCCCCCCACGCCCTCCGCCCAGAACGGCGCCGACTGATGCAACAACAGCCCCGCCGCCTCATACGCATGGGCCCCATCACCATTAAACGATTCCCAATGAATCTTTGGTCCCAGCACCGCCGCCACCACCCACGCCCCAATCAACAACGACCCCACCGCCGCCCATCCCTCCGGTCGCCCCACCGCCCATGCCACCGCTCGCCCCCCGCGCATCCGCCACCACAAAACCCCAAACGCCAGCAGCGAACAGACCGCCACCACCCCGACAAACCCGCCGCCAACCAGCGGCCTCCCCATCAACCCCTGCACCCCCCCCGCCGCCACACTCACCACCACGATGCTCAACGCCCCCCCGCACAACACCCACGATCCCACGCAACGCCCAACCCCCATCGCCAACGCCAGCAGCAGCCCCGGCGTCAGACACAACACGCACGCACTGATCGCCACCAGCGGCGCCGCGATGTACAGCGACCAAAACTCACCCGGCAGCCAATACGGATTCGCCGCCCCCGCCAACTCATCTCGTTCCGCAAGTGCCCCCATCAACCCCTGACCGATCAGCACCGGCACCCACATCACCACCAGCGCAGCCAGCAGCGTCAGCGCGCGTCGCCCATCCATCATCGATCCCGGTCCGCGATCACTCGGTTTGACGATCGTTTCTGCCATGCGCTCCCATCGGTTCCGCGTCACACAATCGTCAGCGCGCCCCGTTCGCCGACCCATCTTCATGTTCCAGTAACGCCCCCACCCCGTTGGAGACCACCACCGACAACCCCTTAATCGCCGCCCACGATGCAGCGTCATCAGTCGGCCCAACAAACACATACCCAATCCCATGCTCACGCAAAAACGCCCCCCGCGCCGCCGCGTCCGCATCTCGATACAACGCGTGAACCGCCGGACGCTTCTCCTCGTAACCCACCGTCAAAAAAAAGTGCCCGCAATACGCTATTCCCCGATACGCCGGCAGTAGCCAAAGTGCATCTCCCCGCCAATCATTCGGCGGATCCGGAAAATCAACCAGCAACACATCCGACTCCTCCGCATGCTGATCCAGATAGTCCAGGTGCACCCGATGATCCGCACTCTCGAACATGTAATCCCGATCCGCATCAAACGATGTCGACTCCCATCGGCTGTACACCGACAACACCGGACTCGCGCCCAGCAACACCACAACCACCCCCACGCCCCACCACTTCACCCGATCGAATCGCTCAAAGAACACCGACCCCGCGATCAGATACAGCGGCACCGCAAGCGTGAGCGCCCCCCGCGCCGGGTACGGAAAGAAAGGCCCCGACAACAACATGCACAAACAACCCAGCCCCCATCCCACCAACACGCACCGTTTCACTTCCGCCTGCTTCCAGAACGACCCAAGCCCAAACGGAATCACCAACCACACCAGCGGATACCCAATCAACACGGTCGCCGGCAGAATGCCGATATCACGCCACGTCGGCATCGGTAATCCCGATGCGCTCGCCCGCGCCGCCACGAACCCCAACACACCGCCCACGCCGATGACCGTCACGCACGCGGCCGTCACCGCGCCGCGCACCCCAACCCCGCGCAGCCGACACACCAACGCCACCATCACCGCGATCAGCCCCAGCAACAATCCTGAATACACATGAACGAACGCCACAAACCCCGTCGACACCATCACCACCGCCGCGCGCAGCACGCTCGGCCGACTCAACAGATTCACCATCGCCAGTATCGATAACAGCACCAACACCCAGATCACCGCGAAGTGCGCATCGAACAACGTGCCATACACGTACTGGCCCCGGTAATCCTCAAAAACCGGCGCCTGCTCCACCCCCTTGATCAGCGTCCGATCGATCGGCGCCCAATCGCGCACCGCCGCCAGCGGTCCAAAATACTGCAAGACCTTCAAATACGCCCCCAGACCGCCGCCCAGCAGCACCACCCCGAACACCCACCACATCTGTTTCGATGATTCGCAAAACCGACGCACCGTCACGAACAGGAGCACCGTCAGCGCGAACGCCGCCGCACTACCCAGCCCCGCGAACACCCACTCCGGAGACGCCCCCGTCGCCGCCGACACCTGACCCGCCATGTAATACACCAACACCGGCAGGTATGGCTCGTTCGCCTCCGTCGTGAACCGATTGTCCACCAGCACCCCCGTCACCTGTGTCCGACGCATCCACGACCGATACTGCATCACGTCCGGCGACACGTTCGTCGTCCCCGTGAACACCCACCCCTCCGGCGCCTGAGACATCGCCCGAACGTGCGGCATCAGATGCAGCACCGCCGCGATCAACGCGATCGCCCAAACCGCCACCGGCACACCCCGCCCGCCGCGCCACCCGTCGCTCGTCAACCGCTCTGTCGCTCCATCCCGATCGGTCATTCACAATGCTCCAACGTCCGTCAGTCAGATTCAGCGCGCACCATCCACCCGGCCGAGAACGGCCTCAATGATGTCTACTATCGACGAAAACCCCAGTCTTTTCGAAGTATTCCCCGATTTTCCCAGCCCCCGTGCTATCCCCCCTCATTCCGCCGGCCAATCGTCCATCCCCAGCAATCGCTTCCCCAATTCCGTCAACTCCACCGGCAGATTCTGCTTTGCCTCCCAACCCCGCTCATCGCCGCCGAACGCCCGAGAGTTGGGCGGCCGCCGCGTCTCAAAGCACTCGATGCGTCCCCCCCGCCGCTCAGCAGAATCCTCAGGCACCCGATTCATCGATAGATACATCGCCAGTCGCGCCGCATCCGACGTGTTCGCCGAGTTCCCGTGCGCCAGATGCGTCGTCCAGATCAACAGGTCTCCCGCCTCCAAGGCGATCCGCTCGAACGTCTCACCCCCAAAGTCTGCGGCGCGACCGTCAAAATCCGCCCCCTGCGTTTTGATAAACGCCTCCAACCGACGATGAATCCCCGGGATGCACTGAAACGTCCCCTGATCCAACCCCGTGTCCGTCAACGCCAACACCCCCTGGACTCCCGCCGGCCCCCCTTCGCCGCGCACCACCTCACGAATATCCACGTCCCAATGCATGAACCCCTCATTCTGATAGTCCGGATGATCCGGATGATGCGGCAGCTTGTAACTCACCCGGTCCATGCTCACCCACAGCCGCGCCGTCCCGTGCAATTCACTGAACACCTGGTGCACCGGCGGATATTGACGGATCGCCCACATCGCCGGGTGGTGATACATCTCCATCCCGCCCCAACCCGTGTACGGTGCCGCATACCACCGCTCCCGGCCCGCGCCGCCCACGAACGCGTGCATCCCATCCACCAGCGCATCACACATCGCCCGCGGCACAAGTCCCCGGGCAATTAGATATCCCCGTTCGTCGAAATCGCCGCGCTGTGCGGCGCCAAGAATGGCCATCCCAATATCCTAACGACCCCGTCAATCCTCCGGCCAGTCCTCCATCCCCAGCAATCGCTTGCCCAATTCCGTCAACTCCACCGGCAGCATCCGCTTCCGCTCCCAACCCCGATCATCCCCCTCGCCCGACGCCCCCATCGTCAGTCCCACCCGCTCCACGAATTGCTTTATCCGCCGATCCCGTGTCTCGCGCAACTCATCGGTGATCCGACACATCAACACGTAAAACCCAATCCGCGCTCGATCCTTCTTATTCTCCGCGTTCCCATGTGCCAGCGACGTCTTCCAGATAATCACATCTCCCGCCTTCACCGGAATCTGCTTGATCGACTCGCCCTCAAAGTTCCCGTCTTGCCCGTTAAAGTCCTCCCTCTGTTTCTTGATGAACGCCGCCAGCCGCCGATGAATCCCCGGCACACATTGGAATCCACCCCCATCCTCACCAACATCCGAAAGCGCCACGAATCCCTGCACGCCCCCGTCGTGTCCGTCTGCCGCCACCTTCCGAATATCCACGTCCCAGTGCGTGAACCCCTCGTGCGCGTACTTCGCATCGCCCGGCCTGTTCGGCAGCTTGTAACTGCATCGATCCAGGCTCACCCACAACTTTCGCCCCCCGAGCAGCTCACTGAACACCTCATACATCGGCGGGTACTGACGAATCGCCCACATCGCCGGGTGCTGATACATCTCCAGCCCACCCCAATCCTTGAACGGCGGCTTGTACCACAGCGAACGATCATCCCCGCCCACAAAATCATGCATCCCATCCACCAGCGCATCACACATCGCCTTTGGAATCAGCCCGCGCACCACCAAGTAGCCCTGCTCGTCGAAAAACTTGTGATCCGCCTCGCTCAATCTCGCCATGAAAGACTCCAACTTCCCTTCAGCCCGCGCCCCGCGGGAGGTCGGAAATTATAGCAATGCATCGTCAGCCGTCACCGATTCCCGATATAACATGTTCATGCCGACCATCCGCATCGCCCTCGTCCAGTTCGACGCCGTCCCCGAAGCCGTCGAAGACAATCGCCGCAAAATGTGCGATTGGGTCATCGCCGCCGTCCGGTCCGGCGCTCGCTGGATCATGTTCCACGAAGGCGCCGTCTGCGACTACACCTCCCGCCTCGCCGAACTCGCCGAACCCGTGCCCGAGGGCCCAACCACCCAACTCATGGCCGGCCTCGCCGCCCAGCACGATTGCTTCATCAGCTTCGGCCTCTCCGAGTCCGACGCCGACCGATACTTCATCACCCAGGCCTTCGTCGGTCCCCGGGGCCTCGTCCACCGCTACCGAAAAACCTGGCTCTGGCACGATCCCCCCGACGACGGCTGCCGCGATGAGTGGCTCCGCTACGACCCCGGCGCCGGACCCGAACTGTTTGAAATCGACGGCCTCCGCGCCACTTGTTTCATCTGCGCCGACGGTGCAGCCGCGCGCTGCATCGACCGCGCCGCCGCCCTCAATCCCCAAGTCGTCTTCTACCCCAACAACCGTGCCGCCCTGCCAACCGCCGATGCCTTCACCGCCACAGCAGAAAAAATCGCCGCGCCCGTGCTCATCACCAACCGCACCGGTGCATCATGGCAACATCAATGCAATGGCGGCTGCCTCATCCTCTCAGCCACCGGCGACGTGATCGCCCAGGCCAACCGAGACGGCAAAGAAGAATTGCTCATCCACGACCTGCAGCTCTGACTCCCCCGCCCGGCCGATACTGCGGCAACTTACTCCGCACCACGTACCGCCGACGATCGTCCGGCAACATCGCCACCGCCTCATCCGAAAGCCGCTGGTGGTAGCAGAACTCCCCCGACAGATCCATCGCGTCATACAACCGCTTCGGCGTGTAATCTGCGCGAAGCTGACGCCGTTTCTGATTCGGCGGAAACCCCGCCCCATGCCACGTGAACGATCGAACCAGGACCACCGTCCCCGCCGGCGCATGCAAACACTCCATCGGACAATGCTTGAACACCAACTCCCGATTCGGCGATCGCGCCGACCCTTCCGCCGTCGGCCGCGTCAGTTGATAAGACCCCCGCGCGATCGCAAACCCGCCCGCATCCGGGAACGTGTCGTCCAAGTACACGTGCACCGTCACCCCCTTGTGCAGCGCCTCGTACGACAATCCCATTTCCGCCGCGTTCGACCCATCGTTATGAAGATGTCCCCCTGTCACCACCCCCGACGATGCCCCCGGTTCATACGCATCACGACACAAATGAAGATTCGCTACCGCCGGCTCCTCCCCGTAGAAATCCATGTACGCATCAACCACCGGCATCACGCTCGGATGCCCGATGAAATTCAAAAACTCCGGCACCGTTTCCACGTCCGTCGGCGCGAACGTCCGCGTCCCCAGCTTCGCTGCCAACCCCTCGAACGCATCGCGTATCCCCTCCAGTTCCGCCCCCACGATCGCGTCCGGCAAAACCACATACCCATCAATGATCAGTCGCATCGCCTGTCCGGTTGCATCCACGATTGATTCCTCTTCCCTTGAATCGAGATCGGCGCGGCGAATCATAGGCCCTCCCCCCCATTCCGCAAACCGCCATCCCGCCCCGGTGGACCGACCCACCCCCGTCCCGGTAACCTTGGTCACCCCACCAAAGGATCACACCCCATGACCCACCAGGCCGAACGACTCCGACCCGACCAACTCAAGACCCTCCGCGAACAAACCCCGCTCGCCTACCTGCCCCTCGGACTGCTCGAATGGCACGGCCCCCACAACCCCATCGGACTCGACGGCGTCAAAGCCCACGCCCTCTGCGTCCGCGCCGCCCAACAAGCCGGCGGCGTCGTCTTCCCCACCGTTTACTACGGACCGCCCCCCGCCTCCAACTGCTTGGAGATCGACCACTACGACCCCGCCTACGCCGAAGCCTACGGCCTCCCCGATGAAAACTTCACCACCGACAAATTCAACTTCGGCACGCGACTCAGCCAATGGCACCTGTTCGACACCGTCCTCGATCAGGCCCTCCGCCAGATCGCCCGCCTCGGATTCAAAGCCATCATCGTCCTCGCCGGGCACTACCCCCTCGCCAACGCCTACGTCCCCGTCAGTGCCTTCTCACGCCAACATCAGATCCCCGTCTGGATCGGTCACGAAGGCCAACTCTTCGATCCCCCCGAAGGCGATCACGCCGCCCAATGGGAAACCTCGCTCACCATGGCCCTCGAGCCCGACACCGTTGACCCCACCAGGTTCACGCCCCCCGGCGCCGACAATCCTCCTGGCGTCTTCGGCGAACCCATCGGTGACATCACCCCCGAACTGGCCCAGGAAAACCTCGACCGCACCATCGCTGCACTCATCGCCAGAGCCAACGAACTGCTAAGCTGACCACGATGAACCCCAACTGGACCCTCGCCCTCGAACAACAAACCGATCTCACCGCCACCCACGGCTGCCCCACCGCCCTCGCCGACGTACTCCGCCGCGGCGCTAATCTCCGTCTTTACATGACCACTGAAGACTACGAAGAAACCCTGTTCTTCCAACAGACCTACGTCGGCCCCGACGACCACTTCGCCGGCATCATGACCCAACACCATAGCTTCATCCATCGCGGCAACGAAATCGATCAGCCCTACGTCAGTATCTTTTCCTACGACACCTCCGGCCGCTATACCCACATCAAATGGATGACCGGCGATGTCGCCCTCAATGAATCGCAAGCCTACCCCTATGGCATCTACCGCTGGTTCATCCAGGACCGCTGGCACACCGTCTACCGGCACGACGCCAAAGGCAACCGCATCGCCGGCGACCTCGATCAGCTCAAACATCACGCCCGCAGCGGACACTCCATCCAGGTCGGCGTCCACCAACTGTTCGGCCTCGCCGACGACGATCCCACCGGACCGCAACACATCTCCTTCCTCTCCACCCGCCAACCCATGATCGCCGACGGACACCTCCAATCCAATTGCGATCTCGTCGCGGTCGGCGCGCCACGATGGCCCATCGACTTCGCCAACGGCCTGCACGTGTCCGTGATGCTCCCCTCCACCTCCGGCGAAATGCTCTGCTTCCTCGCCCAACCCGGAAAGCTCCCCTTCAAACGCCCCCGCCTCCGCCGCCCCATGACCTGGATGGTCTCGGATACCTGACCCCGCCCCACCCGCCTCCCCTTCACTCAATCACGATCTTCGACGCATCAAAGTCCACCTTCGGCATCTTCATCTTCAATGACTCCAGCGTCTCGGTCAGCACCTCCGCCACCAGCAGATCCCGAAACCAACGCCGCTCCGCCGGAACCACGTACCACGGCGCATCCTTCGTCGTGCACCGCTCCAGCGCCTCGGTGAACGCCTCCTGATACGCCTCCCACTGCGCCCGCTCCTTCAAATCATTCGGGTTGAACTTCCACTGCTTGTCCGGCCGATCCAGCCGCCGCTGCAATCGCTCCTTCTGATACCCCTTCGAGATGTGAAGATAAAACTTCACCACCGTCGTCCCCTCATCGCCCAGCATCGCCTCGAACGCATTGATGTGCTCGTAACGTTTCCGCCACACCTTCTCCGGCGCGAACCCCTTCACCCGCACGATCAATACATCCTCATAGTGCGAACGATTGAACACGTGAATCCGACCCCGCCGCGGCGCAGACTGATGCACCCGCCACAGAAAATCATGATCCTGCTCCACCGTGTTCGGCCCCTTGAAACTCGTCACCCGGCACCCCATCGGATTCAACGGCCCAAGCACGTGACGAATCGTGCTGTCCTTCCCCCCCGCGTCCATCGCCTGAAACACCACCAGCAGCGCATGCTTGTGCTGCGCATACATCAGCTCCTGCAAATCCTGCAGCCGCTTCACCAGTTTCGTGAACCTCGCCTCCCCCTCATCACGCTTCAGCCCGCCGTCGTCCTCGGTATCCATCCGATCCAGATGAACCTTGTCACCCGGCGACACGCGGTAATCCTTGATATCCACCATCGTTGCGGCCTCCGCTCAGCTTCGGACCATCTGTTCCAATGCAATCCTCGGACAAATGTGCCCGCGAATGTAATCAATCAGGTTCGTCGCCACACCCCGCACCCGCTTCTCCACCGACGCGTCCGTGCACGACCCGGCCTCATCAAACACCTTGCTCACCCCCGCCACCGACACCGGCCCCGGCAACACAATCGACCCCACGTGTGAACACACCCCCCGCAACTGCTCCAGCGACTTCACCGCGCCAATCGCCCCCGCCGCTACCCCGAGCAACGCCACCGGCTTGCCCGACATCACCGACGGAAACCCCAGATTCTCAATCGCCAGCTTGATCACGCTGCTGAAACTCCCGTGATACTCCGGCGTCGCCAACACCAATCCCGTCGCGCCCGCCACCGATTCCCTGAAACCCGCCACCGCCGCCGACTCACCCCCCAGCCCCGGCAGAGGCAAACCCAGTTCCGCCAGGTTCGGCATCGCCACCGTCACGTCCTCATGCTTGCCAATCTCATCCGCGACCAGCGCCGCCGCCTTCCCCGTAAAATTGCCCGGCCGAACGCTCCCGGAAATGATCACGATCCGAATCGCGCCGCCCGGTGCCTCGTCTTGTTTCTGTGCCATCGTCTGTCCTTTCATCATCGAGCCCGCGACTCGCGCTACCAATTGCAGCCACGCGCCGAAAATCTTGCCGACCCATTTATTTCTTTCTACACAGAAGCTCGCCCTTCCCGATCGGCACCACCAGCGCATCAACGCGCTCATCCGTCAGCGCCCGGTCGAGCATCGGCCGAAGTGTATCCTCATGATTAATCGCGTTGTCAGCAACAAGAATGCCGCCCGACACCATGTTCCCCACCACCGCCTCGTAGCACGCACCATAAACCTCTTTCTCCGCATCCAGAAAGCAAAACGACACATCGCTGCAGTCTGCCAGATGATCCAGCGCGTCGCCGTGGACCAGCTTCACGAC
>NYZD01000197.1 GCA_002685935.1 Planctomycetaceae bacterium
CCGACGTGATCGCCGGCGTGAGATTTACCGACGGCGAAAAACAGAAAGCCGCCTGATCATCACTCATCCACAGGATTTGACCATATCTCAGGACGAACTGGATCTGGCGCTCATCCGCACGCGTGGCAACTCGTGAGGTGGCCAGCTTGCAGATGCCCTTGACTAGTTAGGGTGTTGTTAGGTATCCTGCCGTGCGCCGTTGGAACAGGGCGTTGATGATCCGCGGGCAAATTGGGCGGCGGACTGTCCATGAGACGCAGCGAACAACAACATCGCATCACCTCTGTGCTCCTTCAGGCCGACGCGCCACTCACGCTGGACGAGCTGTCGACCGAGTGCCAGATTGCGCCGGACGATGTTGAGGGGGTACTCGACGATCTTATCGACCGGCGCCAGGTTGCAGCCGCCAAGCTGATCGGTGACAAGCCTCACCCACAATACCGATGGGCAGCGCGATGGGAGCAGGAGATTCGCGAGCGTGAAGGGCGAGCGCAGCACACGCTTGCGGCGCTGGTTGCGCAGGGCCGGTCGGCATCACCGAGCAAGCCACCGGGAATCGACAGTGATCCCGTGCTCACTTTCTATGATTTTGTCCTGAATCAATACACGCCGCCGGCGGACAAACGAATGCTGGTGTTCCTGCAGTGTTCGGTGCGCCGCCCGTTTTGCACATCACCATCACATGGCGCGATGCGGCGCGCGATCCTTGTCGCGACGGGGTTTGATCCGAGTCCACGCCGGCAGATGCAGCAGTGCCCCGTTCATGTGGTCGTGTTGGCGAGCACCGTCGGCCCGGTGCCGTACGACCTCCAGGACATCTACCCGGCGAACGTCCGGGCCGGGGGCGTGAAACATTTTGGGCTGGATGATTATGAACATGCAAGACCGATCCTCGCCGGGCGCATGGCGGGGTATCTGATCGCCCACGGAAAGCAATACAAACACATCGCCGCATTTGCCGACGGACGCTACGCGCAGGTGCTCGCCGACGCGCGCAGGGCATCGAGTGTCGACTTCCCAATCTTCCCCGACGCCGACGGTCCGCGGATCACCCGCATCAAAGAGCGCAGGCCGTATTGGGAGAAGTATTGGATTCAACTTTACCTGGAGATCACGCGCTGGCTGACCCCGGCGCAGCGCCGCGACGCGGAGGCGCGCCTGAAGAAAGCTGGCTTTACTTACGAGTCGGGGTAGTAGAGCGCCCATCGTCTGCCCATTCGTATGCGCGTAGGACATCACCGTGGCCAAAGCCAAGACTCAACGCCGGACCAGACAAGGCGACGCCGACAAGGCATTGGTTGACTTCCTGCCCGCCGTGCGCCGATGGTTCGTCAAGACATTCGACGCACCGTCACCGGCGCAGCTCAAGGCATGGCCCGTTATTCGGCGCGGTGACAACACGCTGCTTCTGGCGCCGACCGGCTCGGGCAAGACGCTGGCGGCGTTCATGTGTGCGATCGACGATTTGTACCGACAGTCACTGGCCGGCGAACTTGCCGACGGTGTGAACGTGCTCTACGTCACGCCGCTCAAAGCACTGGGCAACGACATCCATAAGAACCTGATGCTGCCGCTGGCAGGCATCGGCAAACAGGCACGCGGCAAGCTCGCAGAGGCGCCCGCGATCCGCGTGGCCGTGCGCACCGGCGACACGCCCCAGGCCGAGCGTCAGCGCATGATCCGCCGGCCGCCGCACATCCTGATCACCACGCCCGAGTCGCTCTACCTGATGCTGGGCAGCATGCACATGGCGCCGAAGTTGCGATCGGTCCGCACGGTGATCGTCGATGAGGTGCATTCTCTGTGTGACAACAAGCGCGGCGTACACCTGTCAATCAGTCTGGAACGCCTGAACGAACTGGCCGATCGGCCGATTCAGCGCGTGGGATGTTCCGCTACGTTGCGTCCCCTGGATCAGATCGCCGCGTTTCTTGTCGGCGGTAACGATGCAGGGCGGCCTCGCCCCTGCACGATCGTCGATGCCGGGATGCGGAAGGATCTGGATGTCACGGTGATGGCGCCGGTGCGGGATTTCCTGGAAGCAAGCAACCAGGCGATGTGGTCCAGCGCGTATGAGTTGCTTCTAAGCGAGATCGGAGAGCACGCCACCACGCTGGTTTTCTGCAACAGCCGCTACAAGGCCGAGCGCACCTCACTGCGAATGGGTGATCTGCTCGCGAACCGCGCCGAGCAGGACAGCGACAATACGCCGCGCGCACCGCACATCGGCGTGCACCACGGTTCGATGTCACGGGAGTCCCGTCTGGAAGCCGAGGACGACCTGAAGTCCGGTCGTCTGGACGCGCTGATCGCCACGTCTTCCCTTGAGTTGGGCATCGACATCGGCTCGGTCGATTTGGTGTACCAGCTCGAGTCGGTCAAGTCGGTGGCGACAGGGCTGCAGCGGATCGGTCGGGCGGGCCATCTGCTGGATCACACGAGTAAGGGGCGTGTGCTGGTGTTCGATCGGGACGATCTGCTCGAAGCCGCCGCGGTTGCCCGGGCGATGGTGCGTGGCCAGATCGACGCCATCGAGATCCCACGGAACTGCCTGGACGTGCTGGCCCAGCAGATCGTCGGCATCGTCGCTACGGGCGCCACGGACGCCGACACGGTGTTCGCGTTGATCCGACGGGCCTATCCGTATGCGGAACTGAAGCGCGAACAGTTTGATGCGGTCCTGGCGATGGTGGCGGGTGAACATGGCTTTGAGATGGCTCGGCCGCCATTCGCCTTGGTGCTATGGGACCGGACCTCGGGGCGCCTGGCTCTGGCCCGCGGCGCCACCCAGGCCAGTGCTATGGGCGTGGGCACGATCGCCGAAACATCCGAATACGACGTAGTGATCCAAGGCAGCAACAAACGTGTGGGGAAGGTGCAGTCGGAATTCGTCGATGACGCGCTCCATATCGACGACGTCTTCGTCCTCGGCAGTTCCGCGTGGCGTCTGGCTGGATTTGACCGAAATCGTCTGATGGTCACCGAGGCGCCCGGTACCACGCCGACCGTCCCCTGGTGGCAGGGGCCGATTGCGCCGCGCACCAGTGAGTTGGGGCAACATGTCGGCGAGTTGAGGCGACAGATCACGCGCCGTCTAAACGATCCCAATCTCCCAACCTACCTTCGGCGCGAGTATCACGTCTGTCCGGACGCGGCGTCGGCGATGATCGATTACGTCCGCGAGCAACAGGCCGCAATCGGCGTGGTCCCTGACGATGAACAACTGCTCGTCGAGACGTGGCGCGACGAACTCGGGCGGACAAACCACATTATCCATTCGCCCTACAGCGCACGAATCAACCGGACATGGGGCATGGCCCTGACGGCGCAGGCGAAGAAGCAGTTCAAGCAGGAATGGTCGGTGACGACATCCAACGACCTGATCCTTCTGACGTTGTCGGAACAAGCCGAACGTCGCACGGGCCACACGGATGTCGATCGATTTCTGACATCAGTGACCGCAACGACCGTGCGCGGACTCGCCGCTGCCGGTGCCGCCGGTGCCGTCTCTTCGGTCAGCACGTTCCGTGAAGCGGCTGTGTGTGCGCTGCAGATTTCCCGGGCGCGTCAGGGGCGCCGCGTGCCGCTGTGGTTGCAAAACTACTTCGCGCGGGAACTGTACGAAGCGGCGCAGGGATGTGAAACGTACCCCGTGTTTGATGAGGTCCGCCGGTCGTACCTGGAGCAGGCGCTGGATGTGGCGGGCACGGAACAGTTGCTTGGACAGATTGACCAGGGGCGAGTGACTCTCCTGTTACGTGAGGTGGAATCGCCATCTCCGTTCGCCCATTCCCTGCTTATCGAGGACATGCGATCCGGTGATCGACAGATGGGCCGGGAGCGGCGCGCCAATCTGCTTCGCTTGCATCGAAGGGTCCTACAGGAGGTATTGAGCGCCGAACAGATGGCGGATCTACTTGACGCACGCGCGATCGAACGACTTGAGCGTCGGGCTCTGTGCCGCTCCGAGGCCTCTCGTGCGCGATCCGCTGATGAATTGGCCCAGGCGATTCGCAACCTTGGCGATATCCCCGCGCATCTCGATGCGGTCGCCGAGATCGTTGCCGGCGATGCGGTGCCGATGCTAAGGCAACTCGTCGATCAGGCGCGCGTCGTCGCGATCGAGTTACTCGAGGGCGACGCGCAATCGACCATTCGGCTGGTCACGGCGGATCGCTGGCGGGAATACCACGACGCGTTCACCGGCGCGGGCCGACGGAAGCTCACCGTGTTGTTACCGCAATTCACGGATGACGGCATCGGCAGCTTCCAGCTCGCGCCAGCCGCTGAGGTGATTCCAGCGCGCTGGCGCCGCAAACAAGCGCAGGCGAGAGCGCGCCTCACGATCATCGAGCGACATCTGCGATGTCGCGGTCCGGTCACCGTCTATGAGTTGGTCAATCACACCGGCTGGCCGATCGGCACCGTCGAGCAGCTCCTCGATCACCTGGTGGACCAGGGCACCGTCGCCCGAGGGGTCTACACCGGCGATAAACCGCAGCCGCAATGGGTCAACAGGGCCAATCTTGAGGAAATCCACCGCCTGACGTTGGGATATCTCAAGCGCGAGCTGGCCGCGTGCGCCCCCTACGAAGTGGTCGACTTCATGACGCGCTGGCAACACCGTCATCCGGATACGCGCCTCAAGGGAATCAACGGGTTGAGACAAGTGATCGGCCAACTGCAGGGGTTCGAGATCCTTCAGGGCGTGCTTGAACGCGAGGTGCTGAGCGCGCGCGTGGCCGACTACGCGCCGGAGATGCTCGAGCGGCTGATCGCTTCGGGAGAAGTGTGCTGGTGTCGCGTCCACCCATCCCAAATCAAGCGGGTCATGCTCACGCTGTGTTTCCGGAAGGACATGTCATGGTTGGCTGCAGGTGCGCCGGTGGAACTGGACGCAGTTGCATTGGCTGACATTGACATCACCGATGAAATCGTGGCCGTCCGGGACTACTTCCAACAGCACCGCACCGCATTCTTTGATGATGTGGTGCAGGACACCGCGTTGGACGCGGGCGCTGTCGAGCGGGCCGTGTGGCACCTGGCGTGGTGTGGCCAACTGACGTGCGATACGTACGAATGCCTGCGCCACGCCGATTTCCGGGCGACGGTGTCGGCCTGCTACGATCTGGCCACGACGCCGCGCAACATCCTGAACCCCAATTCCGGCGCATTGGGGTGGAACATGTCGACGGAAGTGGTGATCGATCGGCTGCGCAAACGTCGGATGGACGCGCGATTGGGACGCTGGTCGACCACGGAGCGGCTCACGCCCGGCAAGAAACCACCATCGGCCAAGCAGGTCACCCGTCGCTGGGCACAACAGCTTCTCGAGCGTTGGGGCATCCTGACACGGGACGTCGTCGACGGCGAGGCGGCGTCGCCGCGCTGGGGCGATCTGTTGCCTGAGCTCAAGCGTCTGGAGATGCTCGGCGAGGTGAGGCGGGGATATTTCATCGAGCATCATCAGGGCGAACAGTACGGCTTGCCCGATGCGATCGAACTGTTGCGCGACTGCCGCGCGCGACGCGATCAGGGACAGAGCCTCGGCTATCTGCCTGACGAACCATTGATGGGCATCACAAGCCGCGACCCGGCCAACCTGTACGCAGCGAACCTGGACATCGTTCGCGAAGACGGACAGCCGATGAAGCGGACGCAGCGAGCCGGCAACACTTGCCATCAATACGTGCTTCAGGCCGGCCAGGTGCTCATCTTCCAGGACCGACAGGTCGCCGCACTCACGCACGATCAACTGAAGCGATGCCTGGACCGGCTCGTGCAGGATGGTGCCGCACAAGAGCGGAAACTCGTATTCCAGAATTGGAACGGTTACCCCATCAAGGTCAGTCCCGTCGCACCGGTCCTGGCGGGCCTCGGCTTCGCCTTGACCGGGCAGGGCAACATGGTGTGGCCGCCGCCGCGCCAATCGCGACACGTCCACGCCCCCGCGGACCCACAGGAACTATATCTGCCGTATTACCTCGAGCCGCCACCGGTTCAGTACGGTCGGGAATGGACGCTTGGCATCGTGACCGATGCTATGCGCCCGACCATGTGCGAACTGCTCGACCTATTTGAGGCGATGTTGCCGAAGCGCGGCTGGGAAATGCGCTGGCACAGCCGTGGCCTCGAGCCGGTGTATCGTGACAGCGCACGAATGCACGTCCAACTCGGCCGACGCCACATCAACCTGCGCGTCGGCGCACCGGCGGCAATCGATGCCGACGGCAACCGACGCGGCATGTTCCCCTGGCACTCGCAGCACATGCTGCGGATTATGTCAACGCAGGACATGAACAAAGCGTTCCACCAGCAGCTGGTGCAGCTTCTGGATCAAGCTGAAGACTTGACCGATCTGCATCTATCGCAGCGGGACGATTCGCGACCCGCGGCAGGTCGGTGACTGGATCGGTGTGGCCCAATTCGGGTGCCGCCTCGTTGCCCGACGATGCAGCGTGATCCCGACGAGTGCGGCTCGTGCGCGTTTCATCCCGGCCCGAGCGATCGCGGATCGAGTGTTTCGTATGTGTGACGCCGACGACGCCTGATCGTACCCCTCCAATCGCCTGCTGCTGTTGATACGGCGGCTCTCGCACGGCGCATTCCAGACAAAAAGAATGTATTGAGATACTAGATATTTATATCAAGATATTGTATACTGCTGGCTGTTTGTTTGCATTGTGGTCTCAAACATGTCGTCTGCCCGTTCATGCGTGATGTCTGGAAAGAGCCCGTGGGAAAGAGGAGACAATCCATGAATAGTCGCACCATCTTTGTGACGGCAACGGCATTGACGCTGCTGCTGGTGTCGTCTGTGGCGGGGCAAGGCAACACCTTCTGGAATGCGCCGCCGGCGGTGCCGAGCAACTGGTCGTTGAACGGCAACTGGTCGGCAGGATCGCCGACGTGGCTGGACGATGCGTATATCAACAACGGCGGATGGGCGTACATCAACGCGTCCGAGGACTGCAATAGTCTTCATCTGGGTGATCAGATCCTTGATGATGGTACGCTCGAGATCCAGTCCGGCGGCTTCTTGGTGTGCGGTAGTGACCTGTACGTTGGGAACTTCGGCACCGGCCTGCTGGACTTGCAGAGCGGATCGATTCTGGACGTGAACAGTGATCTGTATATCGCTGATGGTCCCGGATCGATTGGCGATGTCCTTATGGACGGAATACTGCTGCAGGTGCAATGGGGCACGATCCAGATCGGCCAGGGGGGAAACGGATCGCTGGACTTCGTGGGCGGTCAGATCACGGCGGATACGCTTGATGTCGGGCCGAGCGGGTCTCTTACCACGTATGGGGCAGGGACGCTGGTGGTGAACGATCTGACGGGAGTCGGACCGACGCTTGATCTGTGGCAGTTCAATCTGGGCCACTCTTTCGGCAGCGGCAATGGTAGCTACACGCAGGATCCCAATGATCAACTCACGGTGGGCGACCGGTTCCTGGTCGGCGCGGGGGGCAGCGCGTCATTCGAGCAATACGGCGATGTCACGGCCCCCATGATTCAGGTGAACCACGACATCAGCGCGTTTTACCAGATATTCTCGAGCACGACGACGCAGTGTGACTTCATGACGATTGGAAAGGATGAGGGGGGCTTGTTCTATCAACACGGCGGCGACATGACGATCACGACAGATCTAACGGTCGGCGACGATCCCGGATCGGTCGGTGAGTATGTCCTTTTCGGTGGGACGCTCGACGTGACCACCGCTCTGGTCAATGTGGGTGATCAGGGCCACGGCGTTCTGAGAATCGACGGCGGCGAGTTGCAGATGCCCGATGGCACGCTGTCGTTGGGCATGGCCGGGGGCGACGGGGAGTTGCGGCTGAGCGGCGGGCTGGCGCTGGTCGACACGGTGGATATCGGGCCGACCAGTTCCATCACCTCCAGCGGCATTGGCACGCTACGGGTGAACTCGATCACGGGTCTGCCGGCGGCGACGACGATTGACGGATCGCTGGAGCTGGGGCACGGAGGGGGCGGGGGAAGCGGCGTGCTGACGGTGGGCGCGAGCGAGGCATTGACGTTTGGGGAGAGCGTCCGCGTGGGGTATGGGGCCGATGCCGATCTGATCGTGGAGGACGGCGGGGATCTGACGAGCGCGGGCGGGCACATCGGGTACGGGCCGGGGACGACGGGCACGGTCACCGTCGATGGCAACGGGTCGACGTGGATCGCCGACACGGGGCCGCTTCTCCCATTCGATGACTATTCCCTGATCGTCGGCGAGGACGGCACGGGCCGGCTCGATATTCTCGATGGTGGGTACGTGCGGGCGTCGATCTGTGGCGTGGGGGGCGGAGTGCTGGTCGAGGGCGGTGACGGGACGATCACGATCGACGGCAATAACTCCCGCCTGGAAACGGCGCAGCTTTCGATCGGCGGGATGGGCACGGGACAAGTCAACGTGACCGAGGGCGGCCGGATCCTCGGCTACGGCGACCTGACCATCACCGGCGACGGATCGATGACGATCAGCGACACCACGGGTACGTCGCGCCTCGAATCCAACGATGTCCTCGTCGATAATACGGTTGATCCGAACGGCGTGGTGGGCAGCGGCGCATTTGACTGGGACATCGGCGACGACCTGACCATCGGCTGGTCCGGCACCACACGCGCCAAGTTCAGTGAGGCGACGATCACGGTACTGGATGCGGTCATGATCGGCGCAAACGCCGGCTCAGACGGTGACCTGACGCTGGACGGCGGCGCGTCGCTGAGCGCGTACCAGGTCGTGGTCGGCGATGATGAAGACCCGAACTTCAACCCGGGTGGGACCGGCTCGATGACGGTGTCGGTCGCACAGGTGGACGTCGTCGGGTTCACCGTCGGCAGTGGTCCTGGATCGGACGGGTTGGCCACCATTGAGGGCGGCACGTCTATCTTGAACGCACCCGCTATCGTCGTGGCCGGCGCAGGAGCGGTGGGGGAACTGAGGGTCCAGGACGACGCGGATGTGCAGAATCCTCTGTTCGTCCTATTGGGTACCGGCCTCAACTCCGACGCGACTGTGATCGTTGAGGATCCTGGTACGACGTGGACGGCCGTCGATATCGTGTTGGCCGGTGACGGCGCCCAAGCGTCATTGACGGTACAGGATGGCGCAGTGATGACCGCAAGCGGCGCGTTGCAGGTCGGGACGTCGGGTATCGCCGACGGCACACTGAACGTCTTGGCGGGCGGGACACTGAGCAACGCGTCGGCGGAACTTGGCGTCCAACACCCCGCCAACGCGACCGTGACCGTGAGCGGCGGTGGATCGACGTGGTCGAACAGCGGATCGGTACACGTCGGTGGCGGCGGGGGGGCGCGGGCGGTACAGCGCAGGTGACCGTCGGTGCGGGGGGCACGGCAACAGTCGGGGATACGCTGAAGGTGTACGGCGGCGGCGAGGTGGACCTCAACGGCGGCACGATCGACACGGGACGACTCGGGACGGTCGAGGGCCTGTGGACATGGGGCAGTGGCGCATTGAACATCACCGATCCGACTTACGAATTTGTCGTCGGGGTCGGCGGACCGTTCGGCGACACGCTCTCATTACCGGCCGCAGTCACCATGACGGTGGCCGGGCAGACCACGGTCGACGCCGGGGCGTCGCTCACCTCAGCCGACTACACCGGCTCCGGCAAGGTGGTCAACCACGGCACGATCACGAGCACCGGTTCGGTCGTCCTCGGTGACACATCCGTGCTCCAGGCCTACTCGGGTGCCGGCGACCTGGTCGTCGGGTCCAACGATTTGACGCTCAAATCGAAGGGATTCGTGCAGATTGGCGGAACGATCGATCTGACCGGCGGGACGCTGAGCGTGCCCAACGGAATCGCGTTCGACGTGGCGGGATATTTCACCGGTCACGGAACAATCGACGGCCGGATCGCGGCGGCGGTCGATTCAACCATCGAGGCCACCGGGAATCTGACGCTTGGGGATCCCAACGCATACGACGGTGTCTACAGCGACGGCGTGATCGACGTCGGCAATAACGCGCTGACGCTGCTCGACGCTGATCGCGCCGTACTCGGATCGCTGACATTGATCGGCAACGCTGATCCAAATGATGATGCCATCCATGCCACCAATGGCCTGTTGATCGATTTCGGCAAGACGCTGCAGGGCTACGGCCGCGTCACGGGCCAGACCATGATGAACGGAATGACGCATTGTGAGGGCAGCGGTATCGAGTTTATGAGCAACGTCAACGGCGTCGGAGATTTCACCGGCCCGGTGACCTACTCCGGCGGATACACGCCCGGGTTCAGCCCGGCCGCGATCGACCTCGATGACGTCACCTTCACGGCGACCAATACCCTCGTGCTCGAGATCGGCGGCATGGCACCCGGCGCCGATCACGACCAACTCAATGCCAGCGGCGCCGTCACTTACGGTGGTGTCCTCGATCTGCGGCTGATCGGCGGATTCACGCCCACCATTGGACAATCGTTCGATCTGATCACGACCGCCGGTCGCACAGGCCATTTCGATTCGGTGCTCGGTGTGAATCACGGCCCCTATTCGTTGGCCGCGATCTATGCCGGTGACGATCTTGTGCTTGAAATTCTCAATTCCGGAGACAGCACCCGTGACGGCGTGATCGACGTCGGCGATCTGGCTGTCGTCGGATTCAACTGGGGCCAATCCGCAACGTGGCAGACCGGTGATCTGAACGGCGATGGACTGGTTGACGTCGGAGATCTCGCGGTTGTTGGATTCAACTGGGGTGCGGGAACGGGCGGCCCGGCGCTCGACGGGACCACCATCCCGCTGCCCGGAGCCACGCCCGTAGGTCTCGCCGGCCTCATGGCGCTGACGGCTAGGAGGACCACCCGGCGGCCCTGAAGACGATCGCCCATACCCGCCTGCCCTTTTTCGATCGCAACTTTCGCCGGCGATGGAGGAATGTGCTTGTTTGCCCCATGGTCGGCAAAGGCGCCGAATTGCCGGGAAGAAGTCTTTCACGCCCCTTAGACGTCCAGCTTGATCGATTCGGGCTTGCCTGACGCCAACGAGCGGTGCAGTGCATCGAGAATCGCCGTGCTCTTGAGTCCCTCCCGGGCGTCAACGACGGTCGGTGTATCGTTGCGACAGGCATTGACAAACGACGTCATCGACGACGGCATGGCCCCCACCCACTGATCGAACACCTTGTAGTTCAGGAACGTGCGCGGGGCGGTGAACTTGTCTTCCAGGATGGCGTCAATGGCCTCGGCCTGTCGATCGATCTGCGTCGTGCCCTTCGTGCCGATCACCTCCATGTACGAGTCGGGCATGTACGGGCTGGTGTTGGGATAGATCCACGCCGCCTCGAACGTCGCGAACTGTCCACCGTCGAACGTCACCAGCGCGTGAATGCCGTCAAACGTATCCATGCCGCGCGCCTTGAGCACACGCTTGATCCCGCGCGCGTACACTTCCACCGGCAACGCCCCGAACCACCACACCATCAGGTCGATGTCGTGCGATGACATGAACCACGCCGGACTGCTATCCTTCGCCCACGACGCCAGCATGCTGGTCGGCACGAGGATGGGGTTGTTCTTGCGGGCGAATCCGATGACCGGTTCCCCAAGATCGCCGGCGTCAATCATCGCGCGAATCTTGTGGTACGGCGACAGCCAGCGATGGTTGAAATCCACCTGGAATTTCTTGCCGGTCTTCTCCACGACGCGCAGAATCTCCTCTGCCTCTTCCTGTTTCGTCGTCATCGGCTTCTCGACGATCACATGGCAGCCGGCCTCCAGTGAATCGATCACCGGGTCCCGGTGGAATTGATCCGGCGTCGCGACGTACACCGCGTCCAGATTCTCTTTGTCCAGCATCTGCCTGTAATCGGTGTAGGTCGCCGAGACCCCAAGCTCCGCCGAAGCCTCGCCGAGATTCTTCTCCGAAGGATCAGCCAGGGCGGTCAGCGCCACGTCGTCCACCAGTTGAAGAATCTTCCCCCCGGCCTTGCCCATGATCCCTGTGCCGATCACTCCACAGTTGAAAGCCATCGTCTGTGCTCCCGTACGTTGGGTCTGAAGGACTCGCTCTGTCGTACGCCTCATGCTCTGCGGCGCGGCCACGCCGCCGATACGACCGTGATATTACCATGTGTCGGCATCGCTCGCCCCACAAGCGCCGCTTCCCGACCGGCCGCCGTCACCGCCACGTCGCCCGCATCGATGCCGTAGGATGGGTGCGACGCCCAACGCAACGGAACACGCGATCATGCCCACAAAGCGTCAGAATCTGATTGACCTGCTCGCCGGCCGCACGCCCCGGTGGACGCCCTGCTCGATCAACCTGGCCCAGTGGTACGTGCATCATCGCAGCCGTGGAACACTGCCCGAAGAACTCCGGCAGACCAGGACGCACGTCGACGCCCTGAAGGCGCTCGGCTGTGACATCTTCTCCCGCAACTGTGACAGCGGCTTCAGGGAACGACGCGACGGCTTTGAGGCCGTCACGACGATACAGCCGGGACCCCATGGCCCGCGCACCATCGAACGCCTCGACACACCACACGGCTCGCTAAGACGCGTCGTCGAGGCCCAGACAGAGATCTCGACGCATTACACCGTTGAGGATCTCGTCAAGGACTGGTCGCGTGAGGGCCAGGCGTACCTGTGGCAACTCCAACGGACTCACTATGCGTGGGATCGCGCCGTATTTGATGAGTCTCAATCGCAGGTCGGCGACGAAGGGATCGTCCTGGCCGGCGTGGGCTGCACGCCGCTGAAGCGCCTGCATGTCGACTTCGGCCTGGACCACGCCTGCCTGTTCATCGTCGACCAACCCGACGCGGCAAAGACCGTTTGCGACATCTATTGGCAACGTCTCTGGCCGGTCCTGCAGGATATGGCGGATGACGATCGAATCCACGCCGCATGCCTGATGGATAACGTCGATGCGCCTTTCTATCCGCCGGACCTTTGTGAGCTCTACTGGACGCCTTACGTCCGGCAGGCCACCGAGCTGTTCGTTAGACGCGGCAAGCGCCTTCTCGTGCATGCGTGCGGCCAGCTCCATCAACTCAAACAGACGTTTTGCGACGCCCAGGTCCATGGCTTGGAAGGGATGGCCCACCCGCCGATCGGGAACTTCACGCCCGCCGATGCCCACGACATGCCGGAGGGGTTCATCTTCAACGGCGGCTTCACCGTGCATGAGCAGGTGATTCTGCCTGACGATCAACTGGACGATCGCTACGACGCTTTTTTTCGGAATCTGAAGGGCTACCCCTACTTCATCTTCGGAGCAGCCTGCCAAACCGAGATCAACACGCCCTGGCCGCGGATCAAACGTGTCGTGGATCTCTGCCGAGAACACGGCGGCCGGCCGGAGTGATCACGACGCCCCACCGGCGCACGCCCATCACCGATCAATTCCGCTGGCGGGCCGAGTGAATCCACGATGCGTTTGAACTCCGTCAGCGCCCCGGTACGTAGCCGGTTCCGAACGCCTCGGTCATGGGCGTGCGAAAGTCCGGCGTGCACGGCAGCAGAGCCAACTGACCGCCGTCGCAGCAGACCGTCTGTCCCACGATGTAACGCGATTCGTCCGATGCCAGGAAGATCGCCAGGCGGCCGATGTCGCTCGGCTCACCGATGAAACCGGCGGGCAAGCTGCGCCCTTCTTCCTGTTCATCAAAATCCGGCCCTAACAACTTGCGTTGATTCTCCACCATAATCCAACCGGGCGCGATGCAGTTAACGCGAATGTTCTTCTGAATCAGCTCCACAGACAACGTTCTCGTGAAGCCGACAATCGCGGCTTTGGTCGTGGCGTAGACCGGATGCTCCACAATCGCACCGTAGGCATGGACGCTGCTCATGTTGAGGATCACCCCGCCGCCCCGTTCGGCCATGAGTGCCGCGGCGCCCTGCGAGCAGAAGAACATCGCTTTGATGTTCACGTTCAGAACGGTGTCGTACTGTTCTTCGGTCGTCTCCAGGAATGGATGATTCCAGGTGATGCCGGCGTTGTTGATCAGCACGTCAAGCCCGCCGAGGAATTCCGCCGCCTGCGCGGGCAGCGCTCTGGCCTGTTGCGCGACATTGAAATCCGCCTTGAACGCGCGGGCCTGGCCACCCGCCTCGACAATCTCCTTGGCGGTGGATTCAGCGCCTGTGTCGCTGTGCGCGTAGTGCAGCGCAACCGCTGCCCCCTCCCGCGCGAACTCCAGCGCCACCCCTTGGCCGATCCCGGTTCCCGCACCAGTCACCAGCACCCGCTTACCTTCCATCCGTCGATCCGCCATGGTCAATACCTCCGTTGAAGATGCGTGCTGGATGCGTCACCATCCCGCCACTTCGCCGACTCTTTCGAATCAGGAATGGTGATGCGCGTCCGGCGCGTCCGGCCTAGCGGCGCTGCTGAGGCTTCGCGCGGAACTTCGGGTTCGCCCGTATGGCTTCCACAGCATTGGCTGAAGACGGGTCCATGACTGGATCGCCGTCTCGCCAGACCCCATCGCCCTGTGCCTCGATCAGACGCATCATGTTCGTGATTGGCTCGACCTCACTGCCACGCGCGCACTCACGGCCGGCATTCTCGACGCTACGTTCGGCAATGCTCGACGCGAAAATCCGAAGCGCTTCATCGATGTAATACCGCCTCCCGGTCAACTCCCATGAATAACTCAGCGCGCTCAGAACGGTCGTCGAACCGCCACTGGGCTCGTTGTTGCTGCACGTCATATAGCGATACTCCGACCAGATGATCCAGTCGGTGGCTTTGGCGATCATCTCGGCCACGCGCGGATCGCCGAATTCGAGGTGATAGTGCTTCATGCCCTCCAGAACGATGCCCACCATCCACGGCTTGCCCCCGATGCAGACCGGTCGATGCTTGTCTTCATTCGGGTACAGCGGATGATCCCAGTTGCCGGTATCCGGGTCTTGTCCCCGCAGGGCCTGCTCGATGATCATCTGGGCGGCCAGTCGGTACCGCGGGTTGCGCGTCGCCCGGAAGCTGCTCACCAGCGCTTTGAGCGCCCAGCCGATCGTTCGTTCTTCATCATCGCGGTAGTCCAGAAAATTCTTCCACGCGGCAATCCGCGCAAAGAAGTCCCCGATGCCCTCAGCCACTTCGCGCGCGCGCGGCTCGCCGGTCAGCATGTGGTAATGCCACAAACCCTCGACGGTCCCATGACCGGCGTGGGTCTCCCCCTTGGCGTGGTCCGTGAAATGCATGTGCTGGCCGCCTTCGTCCAGCGGGCTGTTCGACGCGTGCAGCACGTCGACATCCATAAAATGCCACGCCAATACGTCCGCTTCGTCCAGGTAGTCGCGTTCCGCCGTTCGCGCAAACTGCAACGTTGCACCAAGCAACACGTCGTATTCCTGGTTCCACCACACCGGCGTGTCGAAACGGACGCCAAGCGTGTCGCCGTAATCGCGCACGCCGTAGAGATTCTGATCTGTTCTCGTGCCTTCTGCGTTGCGCACCCCCTGGAGCCAGGATGCCTCCACGCCACCCCAGCGCTTGGGGTCCGCCGGCGAAAACGTACCCAGCACGCCCGACCGGATGTAGTGTTCAGGCTCCGCGACGGCGCGCAACGGGCGATGTAAACCAGCCATCATCGCGTCAGTGTCCGTCGTGTCGGCGCCAAAACGCAGCGCCACCTCATGAGTCTTGGCGAATCCGATCTCCGGGTCGGGCAGGTCTTCGAGCTGGTTCCAAACGTGCAGCTCAAGCTGCTGATCGTCCAACGCGATGATCTTCGGATGGTACTGCCAGAAGTACTTGCTCCCAAGCGTCACCGTGCCGCCTGGTCCTTTCATCATGGCCCAGCCCGCGGCCTTATCGAAACGATGTGCTGGCTCGCCGCGCCCGTGCATTACCGTGGCGCCGAACGGCGTGTGCGGGTAGGGCAGCTCTCCGAAGAAGTCGTCATACGCCCCCACCGGCCCCACCTGCTGCAACGCGACAGGGCCGTCAATCGATCCTCCCACAGCCTCGCCATTCGCCACACCGAAGCGGTATTCATCGTGCGCGTCGTCCAGCCACAGCCGGAGCTTGATGGACTTGACGTTGATCTGACCGTAATCATCATCGAGCAACTCCCGCTCACGAAAGCGGATGGCCGGCGGACGGTCCATCCACTGGCCGTTCGCCCATTTGAAATCACGCAGCTCTTCCAGGGCGTACACGTGGTATCGCTCTGACGGCCGACGCCGCTCATCACGGTTGTCGTTGATGAATATATATTGCAGTCGGATCTCATCGGTGTCCGCCAGACAAAACACACGCATGATGAACGCGAGGCTCGGAGCCTCCGATGGATCGAACCGATCCTGCTTTGGATCCCACATCAGATGATGGCCTTCGATCTTGATCACGCTGCGCAACGGGCCGTCGTCTTCGACCGTGCAATCTTCGACATGGGAAATGAACGGTTTAACCCCTGTCCGCCAGACGACCGCCTCCAGACCACGCTTCGAGACCGACCGCCAGCCGTCGCGGTCCCTGCGTTGAATGTTGTTGATGATCGAATGGCCGTAGATCGGGATGTCGAACTTGATCCGTCCAGTGTCCACTGTGAACACATTGTCCGATTCGATGATCGCGACCGACGCATCGGATCTTACACCGGCGCCGCTCGACGCATGAGCGAGCCGAAATTCCTTCGAGTCTCCCCCCGCGATGGAGTCCACGAAGCTGACCAAAACCCAACGCGGCGATCCGTCATCCCATTCGCTCAGCGCGCGGAATTGCGCCGGGATGGGCCTATCCTGATCATCCATCAGGGACAGTTCGGCCGGGCACTTCAATACGCCCGGTGCGAACGGCACGCCCGACACAACCGGCTGGCGATGACGAGCGATACCAGATGGCTCCCTGACCGTCAACGTGATGGGCCACGACATATCAGTGTCCTCCTGGAGTGGTTCGATACGCAATACACCCGTCCAAAATGTTATCCATCATGACGCAGTTGGGTCCGGAGTGCCAGTTGCCACCACACGCGCCCGGCAACTCCTGATCGATCACGTGACGGCTCAGCGGCTTTGGCGCGCGGGATGCCGCTGATGCAGTATTCCGGCCGGTCCGGACGTGTGTGAGTGGACCGATGGCCTGGCTCACCATGGCCGGAATCGAACCCGGTGCATTGCGCGACCCAGGGAATGGGACATGGTCGTGGTCGCCGCTTCCGTTCAGCCGGTCGTCAGGACCAAGACGGCGGACCCCAGGTAACTGACGGTCAGCGGTGTGCGCACGACGGTCCGGCCGTCGTCTGAGGCACGTTCGATGGCCGCATCCTCCACGCTTCGCCACGTGCCGTCGTCTTGTAGATGCTGGACGGCTGAAAGTTCAAAGCCCGGCGCAGCCAATTCGAACATCAGGTCCTCCACCGGATCCGGCAGCAGGTTCGTGACACTTACGATCAGGCGATCTTCCTGTCTAATTAAAAGCGGATACACGGACGGCGCGTTCGGCACCAACAGGGGCAGTGGCCCGCGGTTCAGCCAACGCAGCGCATCGACCATCTGTGCTTGCCGAGCGAACGACAGGAAACCCGGCGAGCAATTCGGCTGCCAGACCGTCCCGAGACTCGCCACATCCTGCTGACTGTCGTAGGGCAACACAGCCACGCGCCCCCCGAGGGCGTTCTCAAACAGCACCATGCCATGGCCTCGTTCGGTAGAGTCGTAGTCACGAATCACAGAAACCACGCGCGCGCCGTCAAGCCATTCGAAGCGTATCGCCTCACCTTCCCAGCGCGTGTTGATCGGATTGCCGACTTGCCCACCGAACGCAGCGTCTTCGACCGTCTCGAATGATCCGGGCGTACTGCCAAGGCGGCTGCGGACCCCGGCCAGCGCGCCGTGACCGGCCAACAGCATGCTCTCAGCCGCGCGCCCATCCATCAGAACTCCGCGCGAGAAGACCGCCTCACGATCGTCATCGCTTAGGCAATTGATCTGCTCCCCCGCGAACGCCGTGACCTTCCCCACGCCGTAGCGCGTGGCGATGCCGAGCAGCGGCAAAGTGTCGTCGAACGGACGGTACCGATACAGGAAGACGGGCTTCGGCAGGTCGGCCACACCGCGTGTATGCCGGCAGACATCTTCATGGAAGTAGAGCGACACGCCGTCGAATTGGTCGGAACAGATACCGAGGTCAGCGATGCCCTGGAGGCGCGGCTTCAACTCGGCAAGCGCTCCGCTTAGGACATCCTCGCGCGGGTCGGCCAGGTCCAGGCGTCCCTCGGACCGGTAGATATTCATCGTCACGTCGTTCATGCCCAGCAGTTGTCCCACACACAGGTGCATCGCCATGCTGCGTACGGATTTGAGAAACCGGGTATGCGGGTAGTGCTCGATCTCAGGGGCAAGAATTGCATCGGCCGGCAACCCCGCCTGCGTCAGTCGACACGCACTGAACATGTGGGTGTGTTCCACCGCGGTCGTATCGTGATAGGCGCCGATTGAGGGCCGGTAAAACGGCGTCGGCGTACCCAGCGCCTGGTGAAGCCGCTGACGGCAGCGACCCTCTGCGCCGAGTACCTCAAAATTGTCGCCCATCCAACCGACGTGTGTTTGCGGACTCGCGGCATGCACGGCATCGGCCAACTCCTTGGCGATCTCGATCATCAGGTCGCCTTGAAACTCAAGCCAAGCATCGCGCACCGTGTTGGGGGGGTCGGCAAGGATCGCGGCGGTAATCCTCTCCCTTGTAATTGCGCTGCCGGTCCGTTCCCGCATCCGGGCAATGCATTCGTCACAGAAGCAGGGCGAATGCGTGTCGGCCTTCAGGGTCATGCGCATGTCGTCGTCCACCCAGAGCCGGGCCGGCTCAAGCCGCGCGAAAATGCCGTACATCTCGCGGATGTGTCGGCGCCACGCCATGTCCTGCGGGCAGGCACACGCATGGCTCTTATACCCGTCGGCGCGGACGGCCCAGCGGAAATCAAAGTCATCACGCTGATCGCGCGCCAGCCCGGAGAAATCGCTGAAGCCCGCCGTCCACCAGACGTTGATCGCCGGCGCGATCGCGTCATCGCGCAGGCGATCAAATATCGGCCGAAGTCGATCAGCACATCGTTCGCACTCATCCAGTGTCCCGAGCCCCGGCGAGCGCGGCTCGATGTGTGGGACGATGAACATTGCCTCGTCGATTCTGCCACGCCGGAGAATGTCCCACAGGACGGTCTCCTCGGACGCACTGAACGATGACGAAAACGCGATACGCAGGTGGTAGCGAACTGGCTTGGTCATGATGGCTCGATGCGTGAGAGCAGGATCCGTTTGGGTGACGGGAGGAAGGATAGGGCGGTGTGGATGGGGACGCAAGAATCTCGGTGTGGAATTTCGGGCGGCAGCCCCGAGCGCACCGGCGTGGCGGGCCGATGTTGCGCCACACACGAAAACCATGGTCCGGTTCGGCCTCGGCCGGACGAATGCGCGGCAGGGCCACAGTCCTCGGCGAACATGACCTGTCGGCGATGCTGGACATTGTGCGTCCCTTGACGGTACGCTCGGGAAACCTGCGTGGAGGACGGACAATGCGGTGGCAAAAAGTGACGACGTCGGTGTGGCTGTTCCGCGATAGCTGCAATATCTACGCGGTGGCTGGTCCTGACGGCATGATCGTGATCAACGCCGGCACGGGTCTGTGGTTGGAGCATCTTGATGAACTGCCAGCGCCGGTCAGGGCAGTGCTGTGCACGCATTTCTTTCGCGACCATAGCGCCGGGGCCGTCGAAGCAGCGCGACGGGGCATCGAGATCCGCGCCCCGTATTGGGAACAGGAACAGTTCGCCGACCCGCTCGGCCTGTTCCAGCGGCGCAAGACCTACATCATCTACGACAACCTGTGGGATCTCTTCTCCCCGATCGAGCCGGTGCCCGTGGCCGACTGGCTGCTCGACTACGATACGACCACACCACCGGGCGGCATCGCCTTCACGGTCATCCCCACGCCCGGTGTCACGATCGGTGCGATCAGCCTGATCTGCAATGTGGACGGTCAGAAGATTTGCTTCTGCGGAGAGGCCATCCACTCGCCCGGACGCCTCGCCCGCGTCGCACCGCTCCAATACGACTACAACGATTTGAACGGCGCGGTGAACGTGATCTACTCGGCCCGGGAACTGCGCAAGGCAGCGCCCGACGTGCTCGCGCCAAGCCTGGGCGATCCCATCCTCGCCAATACCGACGCCGCGCTGGAACTGCTGGAACAGAATATACGCGCCACCTTGGCCCCACGGCCGGCATACGACGAGCTGATAGAGTTCCTGGACGTCCCGCCGCTTACGAAGGTGACCGATCACGTCTACCAGGCCGCGGTCGGCCACGCATCGACGTGGTTCGTGATCAGCGCATCCGGCAAGGTGCTGAGCATCGACTACGGTTACAACATGTCCGTCGTCAGGCCCAGCTATGCCTATCCTCGGCATCGGCGTGCACTGCTCCACAGCGTCGACGCACTGCGGGAACAGTTCGGCGTCAAGGGGATCGACGTGGCGTTGATCTCTCATTTCCACGACGACCACGTCGTCGGCGTGCCGATGTTGCAGCGGCTTTTCGGGACGCGCTGCTGGGCGGCGGAGAACTTCGCCCACATCCTCGCCGACCCAACGGGCTACAACTTTCCCTGTACCTGGCCGGAGCCAATCAACGTCGAGCCGCAACCGCTGGGAGAGCCGATTCAGTGGGCGGAATACACATTCACGCTAAAACCCATATCCGGTCACACGCGATGGGCGTCCCTGATCGCGTTTGAAGCTGACGGCAAGCGGTTCATGGCCACGGGCGATCAATACTTCTTTTTCGAGGGCGACACCGTCGACGGCGCCATGCCGCCGATGCACAATCACGTCTACCGCAACGGCACAGAGGTCGACAGCCTCGCGGACTCCAACAGGATCGTCAATGATTTCCAGCCCGAGATCATCCTCCCCGGCCACGGCGGCGCGTACGAGACCAACGAATCATTTTTCAAGGGCATCGAACTGTACGCCAGGCAATACACGGACATCCATCGCAGCACAATGCCGCTCGCCGATGATCAGCCGCACTTCAATGTCGACAGCCGCGCCGCGTGGCTCGAACCGTATCGCACGCATATGGACACGGCCGAGGAGATCGCGCTGCGCGCCATCGTGCGCAATCCGATGCCACACGCGTCTCAGCTTGCCGTGCGACTGGTCGGTCCATCCAGCTGGCCCGGATCGTCTGCGACGGTGACCGCTGAGCCACGCGCCGAGACCCCCATCGACCTGACAATCAAGCCGCTGGCGGGGACCATCTGCAAGCGACATCCAATCGCGCTGGAGCTCACCGCTGACGGCCGGCCGTTCGGCCAGGTTGCCGAAGCGCTGGTCACCATCGGACATCCCGTGTTCTGAATTCCGGTATGCCCGATGCCGTCCACTGAACATCTGTAGTGATGACACGATTCCGTTGCTATGGACGCCGGCTCCAACCTGGATCGCGTGGAATGTGCTTGTTCATTGTCATGCCGTTATCGTGAGGCACTGATGAGATTCTGCGCGATTGGCGCCGGGGCGATGGGCTCGCCTTACGGTGGCGGATTGGCGGTGACCGGGCACGACGTGACGCTGATCGATACGCGGGCAATCCGGCGACCGGCAAACTGCAGGATCATCTGCTGGCTGAAATCATCGAGGTCGTGCGCGAAGGCCAGGCGCCTTGTATTCCCGCCACCGTGGCATCACGCCGTCACATGAATGGTCAAAGCCCCCTCAGATTCGTGCCGCCAACTTGCGAAGGTGATCACGTAATACGACCGTATCCGTCACGTTGTTGCCGCCGTACTCCAATTCGATCCAGCCCTTGTAGCCCGTCTTACGCATCACTTTGAGGATCCGCTTCCAATCCACGGTGTTATCCTGCAGGCTCGTGGACCCACTGTGTTTACTGAAGCCGCGGGCGTGGAAGTGGCTGGAGTATTGAATCAACACCTCCACCTGCGCCTCTGAATACCCGCGCGAATACATGTGGCCGTAGTCCAAAGTCAAAGTGAGACCGGGGACGTCCCGCACCAGTTTCTCAGCCCGTCTGGGCGAGTCGGCAAAGGACCCGACGTGGGGCTCGACGGCGAAGCAGATGCGGTATGGCTTCGCCATTTCCACGCGCCAGGACAACTCCTCGACTGCGCGGGACACTGAGTCACGCCGGCCTTCTTTTTCGAAGTGCACCCCGGGCAATGCGGTCAAATGCTTACCTCCGCATTCAGCGGTGTAGTCTAGAGCCTTCACGTAGGCCTCCCGCGCTCGGCGACGGCGGTGGGCAGAGGGATGATTGACCGCCTGGGATTCGAAGTCCAGCGCCAACTGCAGGAACATGTCGGCTGCGACCAGTCCGTGGCTGTCGAGCCCTTTTTTCAGCTTCCGTGCCGAGCGGCTCACGTTCGTGAACTCCGTGGATGGCTGCAAATGTGAGCGATCCTGGAACAGGCCGATGTCCACGCCCTTGATGCCCAGCATCGCAATGACCTGCAGAGCTTGGTCGTGGGGCAGGATGGGGAAAGTGAAATCAGCGCAGGCGAGCTTGAGTTTCATGTGTCCTCCGTTGGTTTAGAGCGGCTCGTGGTTGGCACGACGGGGATCATCGCGTTGTCGACGCCAGCCAATCCCGTCCAACGTGGTGCCTCGGATGCTGTGTAGTCAGACACTTGGCGCAGATCATAATCCCTCGCGACGCCGCAACCAATTCCGGCGCCTTGGAGCAACCTGTGTCCGCTCGGACATGGGTTGCCCGTGTCCGATGGGGCCACCGCGGCGGGGCCGTGTCCTTGCCCCCATCACTGAATCCCGTTCGAATGGTCGGCACTTGAGCGCGGAGGTAACTCATGCAGTCTGTTTCACCATGCAATTCGCTGTATTGCATCGGCCCGCACCTGTTTATCGATGATGGTCTGATTTCGATAAGCAGTGGACTGACCCGCACGACCCACATGCCGGTGAAGCGCACGGACCCGGTCTTACGGCGCGGCGCCTCGTGGCATCTTCAGCCACAGTGGTTCATGAGAGTGGCGAGGGATATGGGCAGCGGGCAGTTCCGCGCCTGGTACAACGTGAAGAACCCCGGCGGCGAACCCTCGCTTTGCTATGCCTATGCCGAATCCGACGACGGCATCGTGTGGCGGCTTCCCGACCTGGGATTGGTCGACGTCGACGGGACGAGCGCGAACAACCTGATCGACGCGCCGCAGGGACATTTTGGCCTGTTCATGGTGGATGATGGCCCGGAGCTCTCTGACGCTTCGCGGCGCTACAAGATGGCTTACTTCGAGCAGGGACTCGCTGACAATGGAAATGGCTTGTGTGTGGCATTCTCGGCCGACGGCATGCGGTTCAGCGCATTCGACGGCAACCCGGTGCTGCCGCAGAACGCGGAGGATGGCTCGAACGTCATCTCAGACATCATCGACGGCTGCTGGGATCCCATCGCGGGCCGGTATCTGATTGGGTGCAAGATCGAGCAGTCCGGCTATCCGGGAAGGCCGCACCATCACGCCCAGGGCTGGCGGCGTTGTGTGGGAATCACGGCCAGTCGCGATTTCCTTTCGTGGGACAAGCCACGGGTCATCGTCACGCCCGATCCGGGGAACGGCGTGGAGGAGTTCTACGGGCTCAAGCCGATTGTGCGCGGCAATCTCTACCTGGGCTTCCTGCGCGTGCTGCGTGACGACCTGTCCGCGACGCCAGGGGGACCGGTGGAAGGGATTGGCTGGACTGAACTCGCCACGAGCCGCGACGGCCAACACTGGACGCGGCATCAGGAGACATTCATCGATCGGGATGTCCGCCCGGGATCCTGGGATCACGCCATGGCCTGGTATGCCGACTGCGTGACCGTCGGAGATCAGGAATACATCTACTACGGCGGTTACTCGGCGGGACACAAGGTGGGCGATCGCGAGGTCGGGCTGGCCACGCTGCGCAGGAACGGCTTTGTCTCGCGCGATGCTGACGCTACACGCGGCACGCTGAGGACCCCGCCCGCACAACTTCCCGGCGGACGCCTGACCGTCAATGCGATGGCAAGGGGCGAACTCAGGGCACGGCTGGTGGACGCAGAAGGCCAAGGCGTACCGGGCTTCGACTGGTCAGATTGCGTCCCGGTCCGGGGCGACTCGGTGTCGCATCCTGTCGAGTGGCGTGGCGGATCACGGTTTCCCCGCGACCGGATCTTGTCGCTGGAATTCTCGATGGACCGCACAGACTTGTATGGTTTCGACCTCGCAGAAACGCATCCGCACGACAACAACTGATCATCTCGTGATGTGGGGCGACGTTTCGGCCGTCGGACCATTGCCGGATGCGATCATGTGGCAGGGCTCCTTTGTCTCTCTTGTTGCGATCACAGGTGGTCTTGGCCCACCCTCCAAGTGTGTGCATCCGATGATCAGAAGACTGGATATACTGGCTGCCCGGCCACCGGGCTGGTTCGGCGTGTACGTCATCTGGGAAGTCCAGCGACAGAGGTCTTGTGGCGCGGCATGTGATCGTCGCACCACGCAGTTGCGAAAGGAATGGCTATGAGTGCGAAACGAGCATCGCGCAAGAGCGTGCGGAAACCCAAAATACTTCGCGTTGCGGTCATCGGAACCGGTGGCATCTCCAGCATACACATGGAACTGCTGACGAAGTTCGACGACGCCCAGGTCGTTGCCGCCGCGGACATCAACCAGAAGGCATTGACCGCCGCACAACAGCAATTCGACATCCCCCACGTCTACAAGGATTGGAAGACAATGTTGAAGGCTGGCGGGATCGACGCGGTCAGCGTCTGCACGCCCAACGGCCTGCACGCGCCGGCCACGATCGACGCGCTCAACGCCGGCTGTCACGTCATTGTCGAAAAACCCATGGCCATGAACGCCCGCGAAGCACAGCGCATGTGCGATGCAGCGCGAAAGAATCGCCGCCACCTGATCATCGGCTTTCAGTATCGCTACGGCGCGGGCGTGCAAATGCTCAAACGCGCCGCCGATGCCGGCCAGTTCGGCAAGATCATGTTCGTCAAATGCCTGGCGATCCGCCGACGGGGCATTCCCAACTGGGGCGTCTTCGGTCGCAAGGAACTGCAGGGCGGTGGGCCGCTGATCGACATCGGCGTGCATGCGATCGAGCAGGGACACTACCTGATGGGGTCGCCCAAGCCGGTCGCCGCGGTCGGCAGCACCTGGACTTACGTGGGCAACAAGCCCAGCAAGGTCGAGTGCATGTGGCCGGGATGGGATCACAAGACGTACAACGTCGAGGATCTTGCCGTCGGACATATCCGTTTCGACAACGGCGCGGTCATGCAGGTGGAATCGGCCTTCGCGTGTCACGGGCAGGACAGTGACGTGATGTTCACGTTCCTGGGCGAGAAGGGTGGTGGTTCAAGCTCTCCCCCGACGATTCACACCGACATGAACGGCACCATGGTCGACATCACGCCCGGCTACATGCCGAGTGACGGATTTGGTGATCACTTCGCGATAAAGATGCGGGCCTTTGTGGACACCGCCCTTTACAACAAGCCCAACGAAGCTCCCGCCGAAGACGGCCTCAGGGTGCAGCAGATTCTTGACGGCCTCTATCGATCCGCCGAGGCCGGTCGCGAAGTGAAGATCAGCTGAAGCTGCGTGGGCGAGTTCGCTGAGTCGTCGATGCCGGAAGGAACATCCATGGCGATGCGTTGGTGTGTCTATATCGTCCACTATCTGTCCGCCCTGGCACGTGCCGGCATGCTCGATCGGCTGGAAACACTCACGGACGGCGAGCTGCCGGACTGATGATGATGCCCCCGTCGTTGCGTGCCTGTTGTTGATCACCTGGATCGGCGCGCCGGTGCGTTTTTGATATCCAGTACGCGCGGCGTGACGCTGCCTCGCGCCTCATTCCCCGCGCGGCGCCCAACCCAGCAGTTCCCGCGCCTTGGTCAGGTCAAACATCTTCCCGTCGACCTCTCCGCAGGTGTTGACCACGTGACACCCGGGCCGATCCAGGGCCACTGCCGCCAGGAACAGCCGCCGCGTGTCGTTAGGACCCGTCGCGAACCGCGCCTTTTTGGTGCGGATGTCCGGATGGGCCCAGACCCTTTGGAATCGCTCCTCGTTAGACGGATGGAATAGCCGCAGCGCCACAATCGTCATTTCCGGATACGCGTCGGACGTGGCCCGGCAAATCAGTTCGCTGCACCGCTTGCTCAGCCCATACGTCGACTCGTATTCGTCGGGCTCGACCCGCTCGTTCGCTTCAAAGCCGGGCACACTCGTGCGATACACGCTGTAAGTGCTCGTGAAAACGAACCGCTTCACCCCCGCCCGCGCCGCCGTACGCAGCGCCCGGTACAGCCCGCCACAGTTGACACTGAATGCCAGTTCAATGTCGTCGATCCCCGGGCCATCGACAATATTGCCGCCCATCGCCATATAGACCACCGCGTCCTGCCCTCGCACCCCCCGATCCACCGCTTCCTGGTCGTGCACGTTCGCCACGATGGTCCGGTCCTCGCGGCCGATGACCGGCTTCTGATCCAGATAGCAACACTGGTGCTCAGCCTCGAGCCCCGGACGAACAATCGATCCCACCGTGCCGGCCGCGCCGATTGCCAGAAGCTTCATTTGCCAGTTCCCGCTTCATTGCGCCGCGCCTTCACGCTGTGTCGAAAGCACTTGGCGGCACGCTTCCCGTCAGAAAGCGTATCGTGGTCGTTGTTACGTCGCTATCCCGATGGGGCTGAAGACATGTGTCCCCAACGGACCTTGGTTAGTTCTTATTCGTCTTTGCCTTTCAATCGATCACGGTAGATTCCCGGTGATGATCCTTCGATCACCGTTGCCCCGACGGCCTTGGTGTAGAAGTCGAATGTGCCGGTTGCTCCGATGATGGCGTAGGCGTATCCGTGTGCCGCCATCGCGTGCAGGCAGGATACAAGCAGCGCCCGGCCGATCCCCCGCCCCCGTTCTGTTTCGGCCACACCGGTGGGACCGAAGAAGTTTCTGCGTGAGCTGTCGTAGCAGGCGAAACCCACAATGCGCCCAGCCTCGGTAGCGATATAGCAGGACACCGGACCGTTGCTGAACGCCACGTCAGATTCGCTCGCCCAGCTATCGCCAAAGGCGTCGCGCACCCATTCGACAACCTGATGCTTCTCATAAGGCATGGCGGTGCGAATGATGATGCCTTCGTCCGCAAGCTTTTCCACGAGCGGGTCGGCCTCTGGCAGGTCGTACAGTTTGACGAGCATATCAGGCATATTTACTTGGACCTCCACATCGCTGATCAGCGGACGTACGCCGCGGCCCCAGCTGGGCTCGTGGTTGACCCATATTCTCAATATTCTGTCCGTGGGCACAAAACACGCGCTGGACGGAGAATTGAAGCGAAGCGCGGGCATCCCCGC
>NYZD01000198.1 GCA_002685935.1 Planctomycetaceae bacterium
AGCGCGGCGTGTTGCGTTTCCTCGGCGTGGTTGAAGTCGTCTCGGCGCATGTAAAAGAGTCCGAGGTTGAAGTAGGTGTCGGCGGCGTTCTCTTGTTGGTCGATCTTCAGGTGGATTTCGATGGCGCGTTGGTAGCACTTCACGCTGTTTTTGACATCGTTTATTTTGTCGTAGACCCAGGCGGCGCTGCTGAGATCGAAGGCGGCGGGTTCCAGCTGGCCACTTGCCTCGTGATGTTCGACGGCCTGGAGATACATTTCTGCGGCTTCGGCGAGGTCGCCTTTTTCTTTGAGAACCCAGGCGAGGCCGGCGTAGGTGTAGGCGAGGTCATCGTCGTCGAGTTGTTCGTGGATGGCGATCATCAGCCGGTGCATGTTGATGGCGTTATCGAGGTCTTCGCGTTTTTCGTAGACCTTGGCGAGGTCGCGGGCGGTTCTGGCCTTGTCCCGAAGCAGGCCGAGCCGATCATAGCCATCGAGGGCCAGGAGGTGCATGGATTCGGCGTCGTCGAGATCGCCGCGCCAGCTACAGATTCTTCCGAGGGCGCTGTGGATCCGCGCGGCGGCGATCTTGTCGTTGAGGCGCTGGCCGATGTTCAGGGCGTGGAGGTAGGTCCGTTTTGCGCGGGTCAGTTCGCTGCGTTTCATCGTGATGAGGGCGAGATTGCTGTCGGCGATCTCGGTGGACGGCTGATCGGATTCGGTGATGGCGGTTTGGCGCAGGGCGCGCCAGACGCGGGCGGCGTCGTTGAGCTGCGTGCGGAGCGGACCGACGTCGGTGAGCGGATTGACGGCGGGGAACTGAGCGCGGTCGATCTTCTCCAAGCCGGCGATGGTCTTCACGATCTGGTCGACGTGATGGGCGAGGTCGGCGACGTGAAAGATCATCGAGTCGCGGTCGACCGGGAGCGCATTGGCGGCGGGGTTGGGACCGGCGGCGACGGTGCGGGCGGGGGCGGCGCAGAGGATGGCGAAGATGGCGGCGGCGAGCGCGGTCAGTCTGACAGACGGCGTGGACATGCGCGACCCCAAGGATGGTGCAAGCGCATTATAAGGGGGGATTTGGCCGAATGCCCGGTGAGTTGGGGCGGCTTGGTTAGCGCATCATACGGCCAGCGCGCCGTCGCGGAAGGCCTGGATGAAGTTCTCGCAGTAGAGGTCCTCACCGAGGAGCACTTTGCAGGCGAGTTGGTAGGCTTCGGCGTCGCGGTCGGCGGCGATGATGGCGGTGATGTTGGAGGCGACGGGGTCGATGATGGCGGAGTCGGCGCCGTGTTCGATGGCGAGGTTGATGAAGGCTTCGTTGACGAGTTTGCGGGCGGGCAGTCCGAAGGAGACGTTGGACATGCCGCCGGTGATGTGGATGTCGGGGCCGAAGTGATCGCGAATGCCGCGGGCGGCGTCGAGGAAGTATTTGCCGTATGTGCTATCGACGGCGATGGGGAACACCAAAAGGTCGACGTGAATGTCGGACGGAGGGATGCCTTTGGAGACGGCGATGTCGACGGTTTTGGTCGCGTTGCCGATGCGCTCGGCGGTGTCCTCGGGGAGGGAGGCCTCGCCGGCGGAGGTGATGACGACGTGGGCCTGGGGTTTGGCGGCGAGATCGACGGCCTCGATGCGTTCGAGGGAAGCGGAGTTGAGCATAGGTCGGCCGACGGATGCGTCGTAGGCGGTCATGCCGGTATCGATGATTTCCATGAGGGACGAATCGATGGAGAGGGGGGCGTCGGTCATGGACTGGACGGTGCGGACGAGCCAGTCCATGGTTTCCTGCTGGACGGGGACTTTGGGTGAGATTTCGTCGACGTTGACATCGAGAAAGTCGACGCCGGCGTCGACCTGGCGCTTGACGGCCCAGCGGAGGTAGTCGAGTCCGGTCTGGGCGTGTTCGCCACCGGCCATGGCGGCTTTGACGGCGACCTGAATGTGTTTGACGCGTCCCTGGCCGTAGTCGCTGGACTCTTTGATGTCGTCGGGTATGGGCAGGAAGCGTTCGGCGCCGTCGGGATCGGTCCAGAGGACGGACTCGTTGCCGTCGGGGTCGGGTCCGATGCGTTTGCCTTTGCGGAGCAGGACGCGGGTGCAGTGGATGTTTTCGCCGATGACGGTGAATTCACGATCGAGGCCGGTGACTTTCACGGTATTGCTCTTTATGGGTTGGGGGTCATGGGGGGGGTAACGGTTACTTGGGTTTTTCGGGGTCCTGTTTTTCGGCGGCGCGGGCGTGGTGGTCGCGCTCGAGGAAGGTATTGGCCCAGGCGCTGGTGCCTTTGAGGGCGGCGTCCTTGAACACGACGGGGCGGTTGAGCATGTCGAGTTCTTCGCCGTGGCTTTTGAGACGATCGTAGGCGAGGGCCCAGATGCATTGTTTCTCGCCGACTTCGCATTGGCCGTCGTGGGTGCCGCCGCAGGGCCCGTTGCGCTGGTTCTTGGCGCACTGGGATTCGGGGCAGAGGTAGGCGACATCGGGCAGGGAGCAGTCGCCGCAGTCGCGGCAGTCGAAGGCGAGGACCTTGAGGGCGAGTTCGGTGCGGTGGGTGGCGCGTCTGACGAAGCGGCCTGACTTGTCGATGCGGGCGAAGATGCGCTTGCCGACGTTGAACAGCGGCGCGGCGCGGGCGAAGATCTCATCGTGGAGGAAGCGGGAGAAGCGGTAGCTGATGGGCGGGCCGGGGCGGAGGCGCCGGGGGGCGTTGGGTTCGCGGCTGGCGAGGTATTGGCGATTGACCCGGTCGGCGGCGAGGGCGGTGTCGGGATCCTGCTCGAGATAGAAGAACTCGTCGGGTTGGGAGAACTGGACGTCGCGGGCGAAGGTTCTCCAGTCGTCGGGGCTGAAGGATTCGACGAGATCGAGGATGGTTTCGTAGTCCTCGTATTTGAGGTGTCCGCCGAAGTAGACGCCGCGGTATCCGAGGCCGCGCGCGATGGCGACCTGTTTGGCGGCGAGTTCGAGGAAGAAGGATTTGCCTTTGTCCTCGGCGGCGCCGTGTTTTTCGCACTGGGCGAGCAGGGCATCGGTGACGAGGCAACCGGGGATGCGTCCGGAATGGAATACTTTGGCGACGCGGGCGTTGAGGACGAAGACGTTGGCGAGGACGGGTGCGTCGAGACCGTGGCGGTCCATGTATTTGAGCAGTTCATCCTGTTTGCGGGCGTCGTAGCCGACCTGATTGATGATGAACTGAGCGCCGGACTCGATCTTCTTTGCGAGCTTGAGGTATTGCGGCATGACTTCGCGTTCGTACCGCTTGAAGTTGTTGACGACGGCACCGGTGAGGAAGCGGGTGCATTCCATGGTGACGTTGGACGCTTTGGATGGGCCGGTGATCTTCAGGCCGCGGTTCATCTGGTTGAGCATGTCGAGCAGGGCGACGGAATCGATATCAAACACGCCGCTGGCCTGACCGGAGTAACCGCTGTGGGGGTAGTCGCCGGAGAGTGCGAGGATGTTGTCGAAGCCGGCGCTGGCCAGTGCCCAGGCGCGGCTCTGGAGAGCGTTGCGATTCCAGTCCTTGCAGGAGAGGTTGATGATGACTTCCTGTCCGCGGGCGATGAGGTCGGTGCCGAGGGTGTCGGCGGCAAGCATGGCGTTGCCGCCGGGGTTGTCGGTGACGCAGAGCGCGTCGAAGCGCGGGTTCTCGACAAGTTGCCGAGCGAGGGTGAGGACGCGGCGGCCGCTTTGTTCGGTGATGGTGCCGCGTGAGGTGGCGAGTTCGACGCAGACGACGAAGGCCTCGGGGCGCAGGAGCAGATCGCGCAAGGTGGATTGGGACCACGCGCCGGGGATGGTGTTGGTTGACGGGTTGGCGGGCGTGTCGAGCATGGTTGTATCGCGTGGGCGGTGGACGAAATAGGAGCAGATTGTAGGGAATAGGAGGGGATGGGTCACGGGGGGCTTGCGGGGTCGGGGCGGGTATAATCGCGGGCGGAGACCCAGCGATGGCCATTGCGCGACTGACGATTGACAATACGGTGCTGCTGATCGTGGATTTGCAGGAGCGATTGCTGCCGGTGATCGACGAGCGGGAGCGTGTGGTGGGCCAATCGGGACGGCTGATTGACGGGTGCGGGGTGCTGGGGGTGCCGATGCTGGCGACTGAGCAGTATCGCAAGGGATTGGGGGCGACGGTGCCGGAGATCGCGGATCGGTGGCCGGCGGGGACGAAAGTGACGGAAAAGCTGAAGTTTTCGGCGTGTGTGGAGCCGGTCCGGCGTGCATTGGCGGACCTGGGGCGGCGGACGGTGCTGATTTGCGGGGTGGAGACGCACGTTTGTGTGATGCAGACGGCATTGGAATTGGCGGATAATGGGTATGTGGTGGCGGTGGCGGCTGATGCGGTCGGGAGCCGGCGTGCGTCGGACCGGGCATTGGCTCTGGGGCGGATGACGCAGGCGGGGGTGGTGGCGGTGAGCGTGGAAATGGCCCTGCTGGAGATGGTTCACGAGGCGGGGACGGACCGATTCCGGTCGATTTTGCCGATTATCAAGTGATGTGACCGGGTCGGGGGAGCACTGGGGGGTCGAGGAGGGGGTCGGGGGGCGATTTGCCCACGTTTGACTTCACTTTACAATGTTGGGGCAGGGATATTGTTCATCAGACTTCTGGCGTTGGAGGCACAAATGCAAGAGTTTGAACAGCTCAAGTCGGTCGTGGAATCCGCGGAAGACGAGGTCCGCAAGGTTGAAGCAGGGAATAAGGCTGCGGGCACGCGTGTCCGGAAGCTGATGCAGGAAGTGAAGGCCGCATCTCAGGCCGTGCGCACGAAGGTGCTGGAGATGCGTGACTCGGGCGGCGGGTAAACGCATTTCGCGTCGGGCCTTTCGGTCAGCGTGTGATTGTGGTTGAATGGTTGGTCCGGCTCGGTTGGCGGAGTCGGGGTTTTATTGTGGGCCGGCAGCGCGTTGCCGTCGTGCTCGACGAACCGTTTCGCGCTTGAGAATCCCCCATGGCCCCCAAGTTTCTGGTTGACCTAAGCAAAATCGATCTGAATGAGATCCGTTTCGATCAGCAGCAGATCGAGCAGGTGAACCCGCAGCGCGGGCACATGCGGCATCTGGACGGGATCATCTGGACTGACGAAGAGAACACGCAAGCAGTTGGGTTTAAGGATGTTCGGGCTGACGAGTTCTGGGTGGACGGGCACATTCCGGGGCGGCCGTTGTTTCCGGGGGTGCTGATGATCGAGGCGGGGGCTCAGCTTGCGGCGTTCATCATGAAACAGCATTTGGAGGATGCGAGCACGTTCATCGGTTTCATTGGGTGTGATAAGGTGAAGTTTCGCGGTCAGGTGGTGCCGGGGCAGCGGCTGCTGTTGGTCGGGCGGGTCAGGAAGTTCAGCGCGCGGCGGGTGGTTTGCGAGATGCAGGGCGTTGTCGACGGGACGTTGGTGATTGAGGCGACGATTACGGGGATGCCGATTTAACTGGGAGTGGTTTGCGGCGCGGCGCCGGGGTGCATTGATCCATCACGGTTAGCAGATCAAGAACAGCGATTGACACTTCAAGTGATCCCATCTTTCCGGAACTGACTGAAGCGCTGGCGCTGGAGCCGGGCGCGGACGTGGAGACGTGGCGATTGCGCGCGCCGGGGGGCGGGGCGTGTTACGTGTTGGAAGATGGTGAGGGTCGGGGGGTGCTGCTGGCGACGGTGGGCGGATTGCGGGCGGCGTTGGTGCGCCGGATGACGGGTGCGGCGGAAGGGGGTCCGAGCAAGCGGGTGGACTACCGGGCGGTGGTGCGTCGGGTGCGGTGGCGGGCGGTGTACAGCCCGTTCGAAGCGAACTGGGCTTACCTGGAAAACGTGCGGGCGATGTTTCCGGATACGTATCAGCGATTGATTCGGCGGTGGCGGTGTCACTGGGTGGGGGTGGATCGGGACGCGGCGCATCCGCGATTCAAGGCGAGTGATGATCCGGGCAAGGAGTCCGGGCGGGTGTTCGGGCCGATCCGCGAGGGGAAGGCGGCGCGGCAACTGGTGGAGCGGCTGGAGGATCTGTTCGATCTTTGCCGGTATCACGACGTGCTGGTGCAGTCGCCGGCGGGGACGGCGTGTGCATACAAGGAGATGGGCAAATGCGCGGCGCCTTGTGATGGGTCGATCGGGATGGACGTCTATCGAAATCAGGTGGATGCGGCGATTGGTTTTCTGGCTGGGCCGCGTGAGGGATGGGTGGCGGAGGTCGAGGCGCGGATGGCGGCGGCGGCGGCGTCGCTGGCGTTCGAGGAGGCGCAGCGGTTCAAGTCGATGCTGGAGCGGGCGGGGGCGATGGATGGGCCGGGGCTGGCGCATGTGGCGGCGTTGGAGCGATTCAAGTTCTTGTGTTTGCAGCGGGGTCAGCGGAAGGGGCGGCCGCGGGCGTTTGTAATCACGCCGGGTCGGATTCGGTTCTTGGGCGAGATGCTGGTCAAGCAGATGGATCAGCAGATCGATTGGCTGCTGGGGCAGGTGGGTCGGATCGCGGGTGAGGCGCTGCCGCGATTGGATCGGGCGGCGTGCGAGCGGATGGCGCTGGTGAGTTGGCATCTGTTTCGCGGTGAGCGCGAGGCGGGTGAGTTTTTGCGGATCGATGATGGGTTGGATGTGGAGATGGTGGCGGCGGCGGTGGCGCGGATCAATGAGAAGCCGACGGATGAGGGCGCGGGGCAGGATGCGTCGGCGAACGCGATGAGTAGTGAAGAGGATGCGGGAGCAGGTTGAGGAGACGGGGCGCGAATGCGCGACCTTGCGACCATTGGGTTATTGAGGTCACGGTTGATTCGGTTGCCAGGGGATGTCGTCCCGGCCGGCGAGCTGGTTGGCGCGCCGGGCGAGGGTGAAGAGCAAATCAGATAGACGATTGACGAAGGGGATGACGTGATCGCCGATGGGCTGGGTCTGGGCGAGGGCGACGAGGCATCGTTCGGCGCGGCGGGCGACGGTGCGGGCGAGGGGGAGTCGGGCGGCGAGTTCAGTGCCGCCGGGCAGGACGAAGGTCTTGAGTTCGGGCAGGGGCTGAGTGGCGGCGTCGATATGTTTTTCGAGTTCAGCGACGTGGGCGGCGGAGATGCGGGTGATCTTGTCGGCGTGTTGGGAATCGAGGGGGGTGCAGAGATCGGCACCGAGATCGAACAGGCGGTGTTGCAGTTGGGCGAGGAGGGTGGAGATCTCGTCGAAGGTGGAAGCGGCGGCGGCGAGGCCGAGGGCGGCGTTGGTTTCGTCGACGTAGCCGTAGGCCTCGACGCGGAGGTCGTGTTTGTGGACGCGGGGCGCACCGAAGAGGGCGGTGAGGCCGGCGTCACCTTTCCTGGTGTAGATCTTCATCGGGGTCCGGCCTCGCGGATGGAGTCGGTGTTCCAATTGAGTTGATGTCTGGTCATGGCCTGGTCGTGAGATGGGGGTGGGGCGGCGGCGCGGGCGTTGGGTCAGGGGTTGCGGTGGTAGATCATGAGGCCGCGGGAAAGCCAGGGCAGGAGGTCTTGATCGCGGTTGAGTTGGCGCCAGCGTTCGGTGGTCTCGCGGTCGAAAGTGAAGCCGTGGGGTTGGACGAGGTCGATCCAGTATTGGTTGGGCTGACAGTTGACGTGGTTGGTGCCGTCCTGTCCGGGGAGGGCGGCGGTGGGGACGCAGTGATGTCGGGCGGCGGTGGTGAGTTTGCGGACGTAGTTTTTCGCGAAGCGTTCGGCGACTTCGATGCTGTAGACGAGATCGGCGGACCAGGGCAAGAGTGATTCGTCGGTGAGGTCGTGGGGTTGGACGTCGAGGCCGTGCTCGCGGCAGATGTTGAGTCCGACGGTGGAGAGTTCGACGCCGTGGACTTCGATGCCGCGTTCCTGAGCGCGGCGCATGTAGGTGCCGTTGCCGCAGCCGGCATCGATGATGGAGTTGGGTGAGAACTCATCGATCATGCGATCGAGGAGGGGCCAGATGCGTTCGGGGGTTTCCAGTGCGCCGACTTCGGCGTAGAAGGCTTCGTTATAGATTTCGTCGTGGAGTTCGACGTTTTGGCCCACGCGACGGTGCAGGTGCTTGAGTCCGGGCAGTTGGCGGACGCATCGGCGAACGCGATCGGGGACGATGGCCTTGTAGAGTCTGACGGCCTTTAAGAGCATGAGATCGATCTTGGTTTGGGTTGATGCTTTGCTGATTGATGATGCAGCGCGGCGATCGGCGAGCATCACGTCGGCATTCTATCGGGGCAGCATGGTGCGGTCACATGCGATCATCGCCGTGAGATCCTGGGGCGATGCAGGATTTTGAGGCCGTCTCTTTTGGCGACGTCGTAGGGGACGAGCAGCGCGTTGGGTGATGCGGCGAGGTGGTTGGGGATGTTGAAGAACCACAATCGGGTGAGGGCGAATCGTTTGAGTTGCCAGAGCCGACCGGCGGTTCTGGGCGGGACGTTAATGGTGATGAATCGTCCGCTGACGTTGACGGTGCGGATGACCTTCCCGTCGGGGCCGCAGATGTCGAACTCGGTGGGGGCGCCGGGGGCGGTGGTGCTGGACAGCCAGTAGAGATGAATCTGTTTGGTGCGTTTGGGGACGTAGAAGTATTGGGGGCGCATGTGGCCGTGGTGAAGGCGGCTGCGGGTGAGGCTCAGGGGGATGGTGGCATGATGGTCGGCGTGGTGTTCGATGTTCCAGCCGGAGCCGGAGTCGTTGAAGTGGAGGGTGTATTGTCCGGCACAGGGGACGGGGATGCGCAGTTTGTGGGGTTTGCCGTCGAGTTTGATTCGGTCGGATGCGATTTCATCGCCGGCGGGGTTGGTGAGGGTCCAGACGGCGTCGGCGCGGTCGCGATACCAGGCGATCTTGCCGGGGCTGACGGTGATCATGAGGGGTCGGCCGCGCGGGCTGTACATCTGGTAGTCGCCGGCGCCGGACCAGAATCCTGACGGGGTGACGAGGGCGTCGCGTCCCTGTTTCTTTTTGAACAGGACGGGGACGAGGGTGTCGGAGAATTCGATCTGCTCGATGGTTTGGGGCTGGAAGTATTCGAGGCCGGCGTCGAAGTTGGCGTCGATTTCCGCGCGGGAGTAGGGGGTTTCGACTTCCCATGGGTGGGAGCCGGGGGTTTTGAAACTCCATGACGGTTCGTTGAATTTTTCGGCGGCGCGGGGCGTCCACCAGTGTCGCATGGGTGTCCAGTGGTTCATGTACATGTGGCGGGTACGGTGGCCGTGGATCAGCGTGTCGAGGGTGAGTTGTTTGCGCTGGTCGTCGGTGGTGGCGCGATCGAGTTTCCAGCGGAGCAGGTTGTAGTGCAGGTAATGTTTGAGCTGATCAAGTCGGGCGAGGACGTCGGGGCGATCGTGGGCAAGTTGAGCGGCTTCGTAGATGTCTCGATAGGCGAGTCCGATGAGGTTCTCACTGAGGATGGGGGCGTTGCCGGGATCGAGCCGCTCGTAGTAGCGTTGCATGACGTGGGCGGCGGGGCCAAAGGCTTTGGTGTAGAAGTCGGCGAGGAGGGCGTCGATGTCGGTGTTGGGGTTCCACATCAGGGCGTTGGAGACGAGGTAGCCTCGGCCGTGCACGCCCCAGTTGCAGCCGGACTCGGCGTCGACGCTGGTGGCGTTGTGATTGATGAAGTCGGGGATGGTGCGCTTCATGTGGGGGACGTTTGAGCCGTTGCCGCCGGGGATGCGGTCCCAGTTCCATTGGAACACGGAGTAGTAATCGTAGAAGCCCATGTTCCTGCATTTGGCGGGCCAGAGCTCTTTGAGTTGCGCGAAGGTGTATTGGCCGCGGATGAAGGCGGTGGTGAGCTGGACGTAGACGTTGGGTTCGAGATCGAAGTCGGGCGGCTCGGAGTGCATGTTGTAGGCGAGGCAGCCGACCATTTTGCCGGGGTGGTGTTGCTGGACGGCCTGTGCGGCGACGTTGGCGAGGGTGAACACGCGGTTGGAGACCTTGCCCATGGCGGCGCAGGGTTCGCAGAGGCAGTGGCCGCCGCCGTCGGACGGATCGACGGAGACCATGTCGGCTTCGGGGTGTTGGTGGAAGTAGTTGACGGCGTAGTCGGCGATGAGCTGTTGGAGGCCGGGGTTGGAGACGCAGAGCTTGTTGCCGCCGCGGACGAGGTTGCCGTCTTCGTCTTTGACGAGGGATTTGTACTCGGGGTGGGCCGCGAAGTCAGCTTGATGGGTGCGGATGATGTGGTCCCAGGCGTGGCCGACGTAGACCTTGATCGAGGCGGCCATGAGGTTGTGGCGGGCCCAGGCGTGGTAGTCGTCGCTGGCTTTGGTATCGAAGTAGGCCCACTGGTACCAGATGCGGCGCGAGAGGAGGGTGGGGCGATCGGTCTGGTTGACGTCGACGGTGAGGGTTGGCGTTGAGGGGATGACGCGCCAGGTTTCGCCGGGGAAGAACCAGCGGCAGCCTTGTGATTGGAGAAAGCGGAACACGGCGTGGGATGCGCCGAGATCGGTGGCGCCGATCAGGAGCAGGCGGTTGGGTTCGGTGCGGATGGCGAAGGCTTCGCGGCCGTCGAAGTTGTTGCGGATGGCGAGGGGTTCGCTGAGATCGGGGTTGGGGAATTGTTCGAGGTTACCGACGACGATGCCGGTGGCGCCGTCGCCGGTGAAGACGTCGAACTGGGCGCCGGTCATGAGCTGGAGGGTGTGGGCGAGGTCGTCGGCGACGTCGGAAATCTGCTGTGAACAGTTGGGGGCGATGACGATGGCGTGTCGGGCCTTGCCGTCGCGGGCGAGGGTGAAGTCTGCGGACGCGGTTGCGGTGAGCAGCAGCGCGGCGGCGAGGGTGAGGCCGCAGATTTGTGAGAAGGTATTCATGGGATTGAATCGAGGAGGGTTTGGAGTTCGCTTTGGCCGTGTGGATCGTCGACGCGCTGGGCGGTTTCGATGCCGTTTTGGATGACTTGTCTGGCTTCGTCGATTCGGTCGGACTGGGCGAGGGCCTGGCCCTTCTGGAAGTAGGCGTAGACGTAATCGGGATCGATGTCGAGGGCGCGGTCGAGCCAGGCGAGGCCCTCGGCGTCGTTGTTTTGTTTGAGGTATTCCAGGGCGATGCCGTAGGCGGAGAAGGCGTCGGTGGGGTCGGCTTCGAAGAACCGGATGAGTTGTTGGAGGCGATCGGGCATATGGATCATGATATCGCGATTGGATGGCGTGGGACGGGGGCGATCGGGATCGGTTGGCCGGCGGGGGGTTCGCCGTTATCTTCTGAGCCGAGATGAATCGGATCGAATCGATATTTGCGGCGCTTCGGGCGGACGGGCGGCAGGCGTTGATGCCGTTTGTGACGGCGGGGCATCCGACGCTGGATGCGACGGCGGCGATACTGCCGGCGCTGGAGGAGGCGGGGGCGAGCGTCTGTGAACTGGGGATTCCGTTCAGTGATCCGGTGGCGGACGGGCCGGTGATTCAGGCGTCGATGACGTCGGCGCTGAGTCACGATCTGCACGTGGATGAGGTTTTCGAGATGGTGCGGGGCGTGCGGGATCGGCTGTCGATCGGGCTGGTGGCGATGGTGAGTTACTCGATTGTGTATCGGATCGGCGTGGAGCGGTTTGTGAAGGGGGCGGCGGGAGCGGGGTTTGACGGATTTATCTTTCCTGATCTGCCGCTTGAGGAAGCGGACGCGGTGTCGGGCCCGGTGAAGGATGCGGGGATGATTTGCAGTTTGCTGATCGCGCCGCCGACGCCGGTCGAGCGGGCGGAGCGGATCGCGGCGGCGTGCAGCGGGTTCATTTATATGGTGTCGCGGACGGGGATCACGGGGGAGTCCGCGGAGTTGCCGGCGGATCTGGTGGGTCGGGTGGCGCATCTGCGGGGTCGGACGGATCTGCCGATCGCGGTGGGGTTTGGGATATCGGGGCCGAAGCAGGTGCGGACGGTGACGGCGGTGGCGGATGCGGCGATTGTGGGGTCGGCGGTGGTGCGCCGGATCAACGAGCATCAGGACGAGGGGGCGGAAGCCATCGCGGGGCATGTGGGGGGATTCGTAGGGGAATTGGCGAGGGGATTGGGGCGGTAATTCAGTTTTTACATGCGTAAAGCAGTGCTAGTTAAACAGTTAGTCGTCGCTTGACTTACTGAAGCAGACGTATTATACTATTGTTTGAAAGGCTTGTTGGACCCTTCCCATGGACGAGTCATTGCCCACGACTGATGCACAGGCGCCGGGGGAGCAGACGCGTCTGCGGATATTGGATGCGGCGGAGCGGTTGTTCGCGGAGCGGACCTATGATCGGACGTCGGTTCGGGATATCACGGAGGCGGCGGGGGCGAATCAGGCGGCGGTGAACTATCACTTTGGGGGGAAGGATCTTTTGTATCGGGCGGTGTTCGATCGGCTGTTGGCGCAGTTGCGCGAGCAGCGGATCGCGAAAATCGCGGGGGCGATGCGTGAGGGGGATCCGACGCTGGAAAGTCTGCTGCGGGCGTTCGCGACGGCGTTTCTGGAGCCGCTGATCGATGGGGCGGACGGGATGCGTCGGGTGGTTCAGTTGATGAGTCGGGAGATGGTGGCGCCGCACCTGCCGGCGGAGGTGTTCATCAAGGAGCTGGCGGACCCGGTGTTGCGGGCGATGCTGGAGGCGATGGGCCGTGTGCGGTCGGGCGCGTCGGAGGGCGCGGCGCGATTGTGTGTGCTGTCGATGGTGGGTCAGTTGGTGCAGTTGGTTCGGATGCGTCAGATGCTGATGGATGTTGAGCAGGCGGTGGTGCCGGTGTCGGATGTCGGGGTGCTGGTCGATCATGTGGTCCGGTTTTCGGTGGCGGGATTTGAGGCGTGCCTGGGAGGCGGTGAATCGTCATGAGTGATTCAGTTGCGCGGGAACGTGATGGGCGCGCGGATGCGGCGGCGGAGGTCGCGGCGCGGCGCGAGCGTCGGCATCGGCGGATGGCCGAGCGCCGGTTTCGGGCGCGGGGTAGATTGCGGCGTCAGCTGATCTACGTGGTTGTGGTGTTGGCGGTGGGGTTTTTGGGTCGGGAGGGGTTGATTGCGCTGAAGAAGCCGACGGAGTTGGAGGCCGATGCGGCGCGGGGGCCACTGGTGGCGGCGCGGATTGCGGAGGCGCGGTCGGCGGCGACGTCGGTGCGGGGTTACGGGACGGCTCGGGCGAAGGTGCAGGTGGAGATTGTGCCGCAGGTCTCGGGTCGGGTGGTGGCGTTGCATCGGGAGCTGGCGAACGGGGAGTATTTCCAGGCAGGGCAAACGTTGCTGGCGATCGAGGCGGACGACTATGAGCTGGCGGTGAAGCTGGCGGAAGCGGATCTGCGTCAGGCGAGCGCGGTGCGGACGGGTGCGGCGGCTCATATTGATGACATGGGTGCGCGATGGGCGGACGCGCAGCGCGAGCGGGATCGCATCGAGGGATTACTGGCCGAGGGGGTGGCCAAGCCGCGGGAACTGGAGAAGGCGCAACTTGCGCTGGACTCGGCCGACGCGGCGCGGCGCACGGCGCAATCTCAAATGGAGACGGCCGAGGCCTCGCGGCTGGCGGCGGAGGCGGCGCTGGCGCGGGCGCAGTTGGATCTGGATCGGACGCGGATCACGGCACCGTTTGACGGGCGGATTGTTGAGGAGCGTGTGGACGTGGGGCAATACGTGGTGGCGGGCCAGGCGATCGCGACGGTTTACAGCACGGACACGATCGAGGTGCCGATTCCGCTGGAGACGCGGGAGTTGGCGTGGTTTGATCTGCAGAACGGGCGGGCGGGCGATCAGAAGTATGGGGCGAACGTGACGTTGAGCGCGGACTACGCGGGCGCGCGGCACACGTGGCGGGGATGTGTGGTGCGGAGTGAGGGCCAGGTGGACCCGGATTCGCGGATGGTGCACGTGGTGGTGGAGGTGATCGAAGCGTTCGGGCGGTCGGATCGGCCGGACCTGGTGCCGGGGATGTTTGTGGAGGCGGAGATTGAGGGGCGGATGTTGGATGACGCGATCGCGGTGGAGCGTCACGCGATCCGCGGGAACGATCACGTGTGGGTGGTCCGGGGCGGCGAGTTTGAGCAGCGTCACAAGAAGGCGGAGGAGAAGGGCGAGAGGGCTGACAAGGGCAAGAAGGATAAGAACAGTGACAAGGACGACGAGGTGAGGATCACGGTGCCGCGTGAGGCGATGACGGCGGCGCGGCTGTTTGAGGTGTTGAATGAGCACGGTCAATCGGCGTGGACGCTGGTGGGCGGGGAGATGCACATCGTGCCGGTGCGGATCGCGCGGCAGGATCGCGATTTTGCGTATGTGATTTCGGGGTTGTCGCCGGGCGATTATTTCGTGACGAGTCCGATGGACGCACCGAGCGATGAGATGTTGGTGCGGGCGAGTTTTCGTCAGGCGACGTCGGCGGACGGGCCGGCGGACACGGAGCCGGCATCGGCGATGGGGGCGGCGCCATGACGAAGCCGCTGCCGGAGCTTGAGGATCAGCGCGGGGTGCTGGCGTGGTTCGCGGGGAATCATGTCGCGTCGAATCTGCTGATGATCTTCGTGTTGGCGGCGGGGCTGCTGTCGATGCTGAGCATTCAGCTTGAGATTTTTCCGGAGACGAGCATCGACATGATCACGGTGCGGGTGCCTTATCTGGGCGCGTCGCCGGCGGAGGTGGAGGATGGGGTGTGCATGCGGATCGAGGAGGCGCTGACGGGGGTGGACGGGGTGAAGCGGCTGCGATCGGTGGCGGCGGAAGGGATCGGCACGGTCACGGTGGAGGTGGAGGAATACGCGGACGTTCAGGAAGTGCTTGACGACGTGAAGGCGGAGGTGGATCGGATCGAGACGTTCCCGGCGGAGACGGAGAAGCCGGTGATCTCGGAATTGAACACGCGCACGCAGGTGATGACGATGGTGCTGTACGGGGAGACGTCGGAGCGGACGCTGAAGGAGCTGGCCGAACAGGTGGAGGAGACGCTGAAGGATGGGAGCGCGGCGGACGATCCGGAGGACGGGGAGCGGGTCGGGTTATTCGAGGTGTTATCGCCGGTGAATATGCGGCGTGCGATGAATCCGGGGGTCGAAGACATCACGACGACGGACGTGAGCGGGGTGCGAGATTATGAGATCGCGATAGAGATTTCGGAACAGAAGCTGCGGGAATACGGGTTGACGTTTGAAGCGGTGGCGGGCGCGGTGCGTCGGGCGTCACTGGATCTGCCGGGCGGCTCGATCGAGACGGGCGGGGGGGAGCTGCTGATCCGCACCGAGGGGCAGCGTTATCTGGGGCGCGAGTTTGAAGACATCGTGGTGGTCACGCGTGCCGACGGGACGCGGGTCGTGCTGGGGGAGATCGCGACGATTCTGGATGGTTTCGACGACACGGACATCGCCAGTTACATGGACGGTCAGCGGTCGGTGATGATCAACGTGTTTCGGGTGGGTCGTCAGGGCGCGCTGGACGTGGCGCACGTGGTGAAGCAATACGTCAAGCAATACAACGCGTTGGAGCCGTCGGGCACGAACGCGACGGTGTGGATGGATCGCTCGGCGTATCTGTTCGGCCGCATGTCTTTGTTGACGCGCAACGCGGCGATCGGGCTGGCGCTGGTGCTGTTGGCGTTGACGTTGTTTTTGGATATGCGTCTGGCGTTCTGGACGACGATGGGGATTCCGATTTCGTTCCTGGGGTCGTTTGTTCTGCTGCCGCTGCTGGGTCAGTCGCTGAACATGATCTCGCTGTTCGCGTTCATTGTGGTGCTGGGGATCGTGGTGGACGATGCGATCGTGGTGGGCGAGAACGTGTTTGAGTACATGCAGCGGGGGATGTCGCCGCTCCGAGCGGCGATCGCGGGGGTGCGTGAGATGGCGGTGCCGGTGAGTTTCGCGATCGCGACGACGACGGCGGCGTTCGCGCCGTTGCTGTTTGTCGACGGGATGATGGGCAAGATCATGCGGGTAATCCCGGTGGTGGTGATCAGCGTGCTGGCGATTTCACTGCTGGAGGCGTTGGTGATTCTGCCGGCTCATTTGGCGCGTGCGGGGCGATCGAGAAAGACGGACGGCCACATTGCGCGCCTGCAGCAGCGGGTGCGGGACGGGTTGCAGTGGTTTATCGATCATCCGTACAGCCGTGCGCTGGACTGGGCGCTGGAGCGGCGGTATTTGACGTTGGCGATCGCGGTGGCGGTGATGCTGGTGACGGTGGGATTTGTGAAGGGGGGGCACATCAAACAGGTGATGTTCGAGCCGGTTGAGGCGGACAACGTGTGGGCGGAGTTGAGCATGCCGCAGGGCACGTCGATCGAGCAGACGCGGGCGATCATCGATCGGATCGAGCGGGCGGCTCAGGAGACGGCGGCGGAGTTTGACGCGATGGGAGTGAACCCGGGTCCGATCATGCATCACATGTCGACGACGGTGGGTGAGCTTTGGTTCGGGCGGTTGATGGGGGGGCCGATGGGCGGGTCGACGACATCGTCGGGCAGTCACGTGGGCGAGGTGAATCTGGAGTTGCTGGCGGGGGAGCGGCGGAAGACGACGGCGTCGGCGTTCGCGGCGCGTTGGGATGAGCTGGTGGGCGACGTGCCGGGGGTATCGTCGCTGACGTACAACAGCAAGTTCCTGCAGACGGGCAATGCGATTGACGTGGCGTTGTCGCATCGTGATTTTGACACGCTGGTGGCGGCGTCGGAGGCGTTGAAGGAGAAGCTGAACGATTTCGTGGGGGTGAAAGAGATCGCCGACAGTTTTGAGCCGGGCAAGCTGGAGTTGAAGTTGGAGCTGACGGCGGAGGGGCGGATGCTGGGGTTGACGCTGGAGGACGTGGCGCGTCAGGTGCGTCAGGCGTTTTATGGGGAGGAAGCGCAGCGGGTCCAGCGGGGTCAGAATGACATTCGGGTGATGGTGAGGTACCCGGAAGCCCAGCGGCGTAGCGTGGCGGACATCGAGCAATTGCGGATTCGCCGTCCGGACGGGGTGGAGGTGCCGTTCGGGACGGTGGCGACGATGCGGAAAGAGCGCGGCTACGCGATAATTCAGCGCACGGATCGTCGTCGGGTGGTGAATGTTTCGGGAGACGTGAACACGCAGGTGGCGAACGCGGAAGAGATCAATGAGGAGTTGGAGAATCGCGTGCTGCCCGAGCTTCAGCAGCAGTTCGCGGGGTTGACGTTTTCATTTGAAGGCGAGCGGAAGGAGCAGGCGGATTCGATGAGCAGTCTGGGCCGCAACCTGGCGGTCGCGTTGCTGGCGATCTTCGGACTGCTGGGCGTTCAGTTTCGCAGTTACATTCAGCCGATCATCATCATGTCGGTGATTCCGTTCGGGGTGGTGGGTGCGGTGATCGGTCACGTGGTGATGGGATACGATTTATCGATGCTATCGATGTTCGGGCTGGTGGCGCTGACGGGGGTGGTGGTGAACGATTCGCTGATCATGATCGATCTGGTGAATCGCGAGCGTCGGGCGGGTCGGCCGTTGATTGCGGCGTTGCGTTTGTCGGGGACGCGTCGGTTTCGGCCGATTCTGCTGACGACGTTGACGACGTTTCTGGGGTTGATGCCGATGATTCTGGAGCGTTCGCTTCAGGCGAAGTTTTTGATCCCGATGGCGATCAGTCTGGGTTTCGGGGTGTTGTTCGCGACGGCGATCACGCTGCTGCTGGTGCCGACGTTTTATCTGGTGCTGGAGGATGTGCGCGGGTTGTTCATTCGGCGGAGCGTGATGGACGGGGAAATGGCGCCGGCGGAGGGGTGAGGGCGGGGGCGTGGGTCGGCGGGAGATGTTCGCAGCACAGGTGTTTTGTGGGGGTTTTGCGGCTCGACAAGGGTTTGGGGCGATGTTATACTGAGCGGCAATCGGCCATGAGCGCCGAGAACCTCCTTTTCGAATCTCTGGCCTCCCTGTCGAGCTCCAGGCAATCGCGAAGGTACAAAGCTTGGAGTCCGAGCATGAAGATTTACGTTGGTAACATGGCTTACTCGACCACGGAGGACGGCCTTCGCGCGGAGTTTGAAGCCCACGGTGCGGTTGAAGAAGTGGCGATCATTACGGATCGCGACACGGGTCGTCCGCGCGGCTTCGCGTTTGTGACGATGACGAATGACGACGAAGCGCGGGCCGCGATGGAAGCATTGAACGGCACGGACCTGGACGGTCGCTCGCTGAACATCAACGAAGCGCAGCCGAAGCGTGGCGGCGGCGGTGGTGGTGGCGGCGGCGGTGGTTACCGCGGCGGCGGCGGCGGTGGACGCGGCGGCGGTGGTGGTGGCGGCGGTGGCCGTCGCGACTGGTAAGCACCGACCGCAGCGCGTTTGTTGACATGACAGGTCGGCTTGATGCGACTTGCACAATGTGAGTTCATTTATCGCACGCGGCTGGCTGAGGCTTGCGGATCCGATGCATCGTGATTCGGCATGACGAAAGCCAGCCGCGTGTGTTTTTTTATCGCAATTGCAGTTCGGTGCGTTTCAGATCGGGAGGGATATCGCGTTGAGCCACGACACGACACGGAGCATGCCGACGCCGCGCCGAGGGGGTCTGATTCGGCGTGATTTGAACGGGTCGGTGATTGTTGCGATAGGGCTGATGCACGTGCTGGCGTGCGCGGCGGTGATGCCGCAGCTATTTACGTGGAGCGGGCTGGGGATTTTCCTGGGGATGATCTGGGTGTCGGGGGGCCTGGGGATCACGTTGGGGTTCCATCGATTGTTGACGCATCGATCGTTCCGTACGCCCAAGTGGCTGGAGTATCTGTTGACGACGTGCGGCTGCATCGCGTGGCAGGGATCGCCGGTGTTGTGGGTGGGGGTGCATCGGCTGCATCACAAACATTCTGATCTGCCGGAGGATCCGCACAGCCCGAAGCATGGGTTCACGTGGTCTCACGTATTGTGGACGCTGCACAAGCGGATTGACGGGATTGACGGTGAGTCGGCGGCGAAAGACTTGTTGCGCGATCCGAGACAGGCGTGGCTGCATCGATATCACTGGCTGCCGCAGCTGGTGTTTGCGGCGGCGCTGATCGGTGTGGGTTGGGCGGTCGGCGGGCTCATGCTGGGGTTGTCGTGGTTTGTGTGGGGGGTGGCGCTGCGGACGGTGGTGGTGTATCACGGGACGTGGTTTGTGAACTCGGCGACGCACACGTGGGGCTATCGCAACTACAAAGATTCGGGCGATGAATCGACGAACCTGTGGTGGGTGGCGCTGCTGTGTTTTGGCGAGGGGTGGCATAACAACCATCACGCGCATCCGCGATCGGCGGCGCACGGGCTGCGGTGGTTTGAGCTGGATCCGACATGGATGACGATTCGACTGCTGGGCAAGGTGGGGTTGGCGCGTGACGTGCGTCTGCCGAGCAAGGCGCAGATGCCGTCGGCGCAGCCGAAAGCGGGCGCGGCGCCGACGGTGGCCGAGGCGGCGTCGGCGTTGATTCAGGTCCCGGCGCCAAGCGTGGCGGTGTCGAGCAACTCGGAGAGTTGAGAATTGGATTGTTGATGTCGCTGCTCGGGCGTCGGCAGAGATTCCGGGAGGACGGGGTCTGTTGGGCTTGGTCAGGCGGGGCGGATCGAAAACGGAACGAGGAGATCACCGTTGATGTTGATCATGGCGCACGATCTGGAGGGCCGGGCGGCGGCGGCGCTGCGTGAGTGGGCGGAGCGGTGGGGCGAGCGATGGCAGTGGACGGCAAAGAAGGGGGCGGTTGAGTTACAGATCAGCCAGCGGATGACGCGGGGGCTGGGCAAGTGCATGCCGGAGCAGCGGGTGATTCGTTTGAATCACGTATTGTTGGATGAAGTGAACGCGGCGTTGCTGCGGGAGACGTGGTGTCACGAGCTGGCGCATCAGGTGGTGTTCGATCGGTACGGCACGGGGTCGCCGCCGCACGGCCGACTGTGGGGGGATTTGATGCGGGCGGCGGGGTTCGAGCCGCGGGTGCGGATTCCGATGGAGCAGGTGGTGGGGTTGCCGAAGGTAAGTCGAGGGCGGGGGTATCAGTATCTGCACCAGTGCACGGGTTGCGGGAAGCAGTTTGTGACGCAGCGGACGGATCGACGATGGCGGTGCGCGGCGTGCCGCGCGACGGGGGGCGAGGGTCGGTTGATCCGGTTTCGCAAGAGCGCGTGAAGCGGCGCGGTCAATAGCATATCGCGCGGCGGGGTTTAGTTGATGCCCATGGGCAGGGCGCGGTATTTGATTTCCAGTTTTAGCGTGTAGAGCTGGAGGCGCGGGCCGATGTCGTCGGGTCGGCCGCGGAGGGTGAGGGCGATGTGGTTGTCGCCTTGCTGGATGCAGTCGAGGGGGTAGAGATCGAATTTGAGTTCGAAGTGGCCCATGTGGCCGTTCCAGTTCCAGGGGTATTGTGAGCTGGGGGCGAAGTGGGCGCGGTGGATGGGGACGGGGATGTTGTTGATGGTGAGGTCGAGTTTTTCTTCGCCGGTGATGTGGCAGAGGTCGAGGGTGAGGGTGACGGCGGAGAGCATGTGCTGGTACCGGGCGTTGGCGAGGTCGTCGGCGACGTTGACGCGGAGGGTGATGGTGTCGTTGAGGGATTCGAAGTCGCGGGGGAGTTGATGGGGATGGGCGGTGTCGTAGGGTTTGCCGTAGAAGCGGCTTTGGCCGGCGACGCCGGCGCCGGCGAGCATGTAGAGCTTGTCTTTTACTTCGAGGGTGTCGGGTGAGCCGAGTTCGCTGAGGAGGGCGACATCGGCGGGGCGGTCGGCGACCTGATGGTGGTGGTAGTTGAACATGTTGATGCCGTCGATGCCCTGTCGCCAGGCGTTGAGTGCGCCGGCGCGGACGGCCTCGATGGGCGGGGGGCGGAAGCGTCCGGGGCCGACACCTTCGGTGACGTTGGCGTAGACACGGCAGTTGGAGCCGCGGGTGAGGTCGACGAATTTGTCGAAGGGGATTTCGCAGGTGGTGTCGTAGTAGACGGTGGGGGTGATGATGTCGACGATGTTTTCTGTGATCCAGGTGGCGGCGTCGATGTCGGCGGCGTGACAGGATTCGAGCGTACCGGGGACGCGGACGCCGAACTCGATGGGCTGGCCGCGTTCCTAGCCGATCTGGTTGAGGAGATCGCGGGCGTCGCGCATGTGGGCGGTGGTGATGTCGATGCCCCGGTCTTTTTTGTTGGCGGGGAAGTTGTGCCAGGCGTCGCGGGTGAAGTCCCATTCGAAGCCGTCGATGTCGTAGCGGCGGGCGAGCAGTTCGACGAGCTTGAGTTGATGGGCGCGGACTTCGGGGATGGAGAAGTCGAGGTGGACACAGGGCGTGGAGCCGTCGGGGTCTGGGCCGTGGGTGTGGTAGGCACAGCGATCGTTGAGCCGGTATTCGGGGTGCTCGATGCAGAAGTTGCTGCGGACGCCGTAGGTGCCGGGGTGACCGTCGTTGAATCGCATGGCGCCCCAGAAGGGTTTGTTCTGTGCGTGGGCGGCTTCGACGGCGAGAGCCCAGTAGTCCTGATCGGCATCGAGGATGGCCTGGAGATTGTGTTTGCCTTTCCAGGTGAGGACGCTCATGGTTTTTTCGGGGAGGACGGCCTTGCCGGGTTGGTAGTCGTGATCGAAGTAGGGGGTGCAATCGCCGACGGTGAACATGTGGCAGATGACGCCGTCGACCTGGGTGCCGTTCATCCAGTCGACGGCTTCATAGACGAAGCGTTCGGCGGAGATGGGGGGCGTGCGGCGTAGAAGAAGTTACCGTCGCTGTGGAAGAAGAGCTTGGGGTGGTCCATGGTGTGGGGCATGATAGTGCGCCAGGGTGTACACCGGGACCGCGGGGCGGTTCGCTGCCTTACGGACGCGGCTCGTTGGGACCCGGTGCATTGAGATTGAACTGATGACTACAGCGCGGCCTGGATGTCGGGGGCGATTTCGGCGGGTTCGACGGCGGAGCGGTAGCGGCTGATGAGTTTTCCGTCGCGGCCGACGAGGAATTTCTCGAAGTTCCATTCGACGTCGCCGGTGTCGGAGATGGGGGCGTTGTCGGCGGTGAGGGATTTGAAGGGCTGGGAGGCGGATGGGCCGTTGACGTCGATCTTGTCGGCGATGTCGAACTTGACGCCGAAGGTGGATTGGCAAAATTCGAGGATCTGCTCGTGGGTGCCGGGTTCCTGCCGGCCGAACTGGTTGCAGGGGAATCCGACGACGGCGAGGCCCTGGCCAGAGAACTGTTCGTGGAGTTGTTCGAGGCCTTCGTATTGCTTGGTGTGGCCGCACTCGGAAGCGACGTTGACGATGAGGACGACCTTGCCTGCGTATTTGTCGTCGAGGGGGACTTTGGATTCGGCGGATTGGTTCATGAAGCGCTCCAGCGGGTGTGTTTCAGATTAGATCACGCTTTGCATTCGTTGCCGGTGCAGAGCTTGTCGATGTTGTATTGCTCGGCGCCGGAGATGGCGGTGCGGAGGGTGACGCCGGCGTTGACGGCGGCGGTGAGGTCGATCGCGGCGCGGACAGATTCGTAGGGGATGCCAGCCTGGAGGGCGCGTTCGATTCGGCTGCCGGTGCAGATCTGGCAGCCGCGGGTGGCGGTGACGGCGATGCCGATGAGATGTCTTTCGCGGTCGGCGAGTTCGGGGCCTTCGCGGGTGGCGTCGAGTGCTTTGGCGGAGGCGAATTCGGCGGCTTCCATGAAGGTCCTTTCTGCCGGCTAACGACGCTATGTGATCGAGTGGCGTATTATACGCACGGATGCGGCGCGGGTTGCCACCTGCAGCTACTGACGGACGAAGGGGATGCACGCCGGGACCTTTGCGTTTGTGAACAGGGAATCAGCGATGAACATGACACGAAACGGCGGACCAGAACTCATCATGAAATCCTCGATGGTTTGGGTGTTGGGATTGCTGCTGGTGGGGTTGTCGGGGGTGACGTCGGCGGCGGATGGGGTGTATGTGCGGTTCAAGTTGTTGGAGCCGGCGGACGCGAAGTATTACGTGCAGTTTGGGGGGAACATTCACGTGCCGAACTGGGGCTTGCCGGGGGCGACTTTCCCGGCGGAGGCGAAGCACGATGCGGAGCAGCGGTTCGTCTCGGGTGAGCACAGCGACTGGTTCGACATCAAGACGTGGGCGGGGGAGTTGCTGCACGGCCGCATGAATCGCTCGGGGGGATCGCGGAGTTCCCGAATGTGACGGTGGGGTTTGCGACGGACAAACCGCACGAGGGGCGACGGGTGATTATTGAACTGGCGACGGCACCGCGGGCCAAAGCGGTGGTGCGGACGTTTGACGAGACGGTCAAGGGCAGCGGGACGAGTTTTCTGGTGTCGCCGACGCTGAGGAAAGACGCGAAGGATCTGGAGACATTCCGGCAGATGTGCGAGCGGGATCTGCGTTGGGCGCGCGAGGCGACGGTGGGTGAGCGGCAGTCGCCGAAGCAGTTGATGTTGCAGACGAGTTTTTACGGGGCGAACGATGACGATACGGAGGTGCTGTGGCTGCTGGGGTTCAACGTGGTGGGCGGGACGTCGGAGGCGATGCGGGAGAAGTATCCGGAGCTGCGGCAGCCGGGGCATTCGCATTACGTGGATCTGAATATCGCCTCGACGCGTGAACAGGTGGACGCGGCGATGGTGAAGAACGCGGCGTTGAATCAGCATTTGAAGGCGGGGGTCCCGTTTAACTTTGGGGATGAGGTTTGCGCGCGTCCACCGATCGGGGAGAACGCGCAGGCGCTGAAGCACTTTCATGAATGGCTGGAGGCGAAGGGGATCGATCCGAAGGATTTGGGGGTTGAGAAGCTGAGTGACGTGAAGCCGATCGAGCTTCCGGCGGAGTTGGAGGTGGCGCAGGCGATCAATGAGGCGGCGGCGAATCGGGTGTTTTACTATTGCACTCGCTTCCGGCAGGAGGCGGGGACGGATCGCATTCGGTGGTCGACGGAATCGATGCACAAGCATTTCCCGGCGGGGCTGGTTTCGTCGACGCTGGTGGCGGATCACCCGTATTTTGGGGGCACGGGGTTCGGGATGGGGCTGCGGACGTCGAACTGGCCGTGGGGCGGGTATCACCTGGCGCTGGACTGGTTCGACATGTCGCGTCGTGGGGCGGTGGACATGATCGGCGTCGAGGACTGGATGGGGTTGCAATACATGTTTGGTCCGGCGTCGACGTGGGAGGGATTCCAGTTGATGGGGTTCCAGGCGAACATCGTGCGCAGCGCGAGTCGGGGGACGATGCCGACGATGTCGTGGATCACGCCGAGCGATGAGGTGAATCTGCGGTTGAAGACGTCGAGTTCGCTGGCGCAGGGGGCGAAACATTTTTACTACTGGACGTTCGGACCGACGGCCAAGGGGACGGAGAATTACTGGTCGGATCTGCAGGGCGAGTACGACGGGATCGCGGTGGTGTCTCGCCAGTTGGCGGAGAGCGAGCACATCATCGCGCCGGGTGAGGTGCGCAAGACGCGGGTGGCTCTGCTTTACAGCATTTCGTCGGACCTGTGGCAGCCGTTTGATTATCTGAACATGCTGGAGCGGCGGGGGACATATTTCTCGTTGATTCACGATCAGTATCTGGTGGACATGATCACGGAGGAGGACGTGGAGGCGGGGCGGTTGGATGATTATGACGTGCTGTATACGACGGACCCCTGCATCACGGAGGATGCGATGGCGTTGATCGCGAAGTGGGTGCACGCGGGTGGTTATTTGTACGGTTCGGGCGCGGCGGGGAGCCGCAACGAGTTCTACGAACCGGTGAAGGGATTGTCGGAGGTGTTTGGAATTCGGCCGGATATAAAGACTGAGATGCGGAAGGGGAATTACGCGGTCCGGTGCAGTTTGAATGACAAGCGTTACATCGATCAGATTCAGCTTCGGCCGTACGGCGATGCGGATCGTCTTCCCAATAAGTTGGGCGCGCTGGGGGTGAAGGTGAGGTTCATGCCGACGACGGCGAAGGTGCGGGGCAAATACGCGAACGGCGCGCCGGCGATGGCGATCAATCGATACGGGAAGGGGCACGCGATCTATTACGGTTCGTGTCCGGGGCTGACGTACATTAAGGAAGCGGGTTTCGTGCCGGATCGGCTGGAAGAGAAGTGGCCGGTCAAGGTGCGGCGGCTGATCAATCAGTGGGCGGGGTTGAGCGGGGCGCATCGGTTGGTGACGCTGAGTCACCCGGTGGTGGAAGCGGGGGTTTACGATGCGCCGGACGGCACGGCGCTGGTGCTGGCGAATTTCACTTATGAATCCATTGATGCGTTAAAGGTTCGGCTGGCGGTGCGGGGCGCCGTGAAGACGGTGCGTTCGGTGGAGCACGGTGAATTGAAGTTCACATCGCGGCGGGCGGCGAAGAAGCGTCAGGAGGAGGGGTACGCGCGATACATTGAGTTCACGACGAAGCTGGGGATCAGCGACATCATTCTCGTGGAGTGAGCGGTGCGCGGATCGGCGGATCGTGAATGGTGCTGTTGAGATCACACGGCGGCGAGGACGCCGCTGCGCAGGGGCATGAGCGATTGGGCAAGTTGCCAGCGAAGCATGTCGAAGACGTTTGAGGACTGGGTGGCATCGACGATGTCGCTGCGTTCTTCGGGGTCCTTGACCAGATCGAACAGGGCGAGGGGGGCGGTGGTGTTGGTATCGAACACGGCCTTGTAGCGCATGGTTTCGAGCATGAGGAGGTTGGCGTATTCGCTGATCATGGCGTCGTGCCCGATGGGCAGGCCGCTGACGGCGGGTAGGAGGGAGGGCGCGGCGGCGCCGGTGGGGGGATCGACGCCGACGATGGCGCAGAGGGTGGGGGCGAGGGCGACGGCGTTGATCAGGCCGTGAGAATCGCGGTCGGATTCTTCATCCTGCCGGGTGATCTCGACGGTGGGTGGGGGGAGGATCCAGAGGGGAACGTAGACGGCGTTGGCGAGGAAGGAGCGATGGCCGATCAGGCCGCGCTCGCCGAGGAGCATGCCGTGGTCGGAGACGTAGATGATCCAGGTGTTGTCGGCGTGGCCGTTGCGGTCGACGGCATCGCGCAGTGCGGCGACGGCGTGATCGATCTGCATGACGCGGGCGAGGTAGTGGGCGCGCACGGCGGCGAGCGTTTCGGGTTGCAGAGACTGGATGCGATGGCGGGGGATCTGCAGATCGATGTAGGCATCGAGAGCGGGCAGATCCGCGGGGCAGAACGGCTCGCGGAGGGCGGCGGGGTCGAGTCGGGCGGGTACGCGCCGGCCCCGGCCATAGTCCCTGCGGGGTCTCATGTCGGGCATCAGCGGCTCTCTGCGGCTGTGGATACCGGAGCGATCGCTGGTGCGGTGCGGGCCGGGATGCAGGGCATGGGCGTGCAGGTGAATCTCGACGGCCGCACGCTGTACGGAGCGGTCGTCGATGCAGGCAAGGCGCAGCGCGCCCCGTTCGTGACGAG